>CALLYM010000101.1 GCA_937858155.1 uncultured Phycisphaerales bacterium
AAGCCCAACGGCATCGTCCTCGTCACGGGCCCCACGGGCAGCGGCAAGACGACGACGCTGTACGCGGCGCTATCGAAGCTGAACGACATCGAGACCAAGATCCTGACTGCGGAGGACCCGGTCGAGTACGACATCGACGGCCTCTGCCAGGTGCAGGTGAACAGCGAGGTGGGGCTGACGTTCGCGAAGGCGCTCCGCAGCTTCCTGCGTCAGGACCCGGACGTGATCCTGGTCGGCGAGGTGCGCGACTTGGAGACGGCGCAGATCGCCGTGCAGGCATCGCTCACGGGCCACCTGGTGCTGTCCACGCTGCACACGAACGACGCGCCCAGCAGCATCATCCGCATGGTGGACCTGGGGGTGGAGCCGTTCCTCCTCACCGCGACGGTGGAGGGGATCATCGCCCAGCGCCTCGTGCGCAAGGTGTGCACGCAGTGCAAGGAGTTCTACGAGCCCAAGGAGGAAGAGCTCATGGAACTGAACCTGCGTCCGCAGGACGTCGCGGGCAAGCGGTTCGCGCGGGGCGGCGGCAAGGTGGACGGCAGCCCCTGCCCCAACTGCAACGGCAGCGGGTACCGCGGGCGCATGGCGATCTTCGAGATCATGACGATGGACGACACGATGCGCGAGCTGATCATGAAGAACAGCAACACCGCGGTGCTCCGGCGCTACGCGCGCAAGCGCGGCATGCGCAGCCTGCGGGAGAGCGGCCTGATGGGCATCTACGACGGCGTCACGACCATCGACGAGGTGGTGCGCGAGACGCTGAGCGAGGAAGACTAAAGGTCACCGGGTTACTGGGTCGGGACAGGCGGGTCCGGGGTGTGTGTCTGGAAGATTGGGAGTTGAACGATGGCGACGTTTGCCTATGAAGCACTGAACTCGTCCGGCAAGCCCCAGAAGGGCACGATCGAGGCCTCCACGCAGGAAGAGGCGATCCAGCGGATCAAGGGCCAGGGCCTGTACCCGTCGTCGATCAAGGAGCAGGCGGGCAAGAAGGGCGCCGCCGGCGCGGGGGGCGACAAGGCGCTCAAGGGCGACGCCGTCAAGCTGAAGCGCAAGCGCGGCAAGGGCGGGCGCGTGAGCACGAAGATGCTGACGACGTTCACGCGTCAGTTGTCCACGCTGCAGGACGCGGGCCTGCCGCTCCTCCGGAGCCTCCAGATCCTGGAGGCCCAGCAGAAGCCTGGGAAGCTCAAGAACGTGCTGATCGGCGTGGGAGAAGAGGTGGAGGGCGGCGCATCACTCTCCGAGGCGATGAGCAAGTTCCCCAAGTGCTTCGATCACCTGTACGTCAAGATGATCAACGCGGGCGAGATCGGCGGCGTGCTGGACATCATCCTGCAGCGTTTGTCTGAGTTCATGGAGAAGAGCCAGCGCCTCAAGAGGCGCATCCGCGGTGCGATGGTGTACCCCATCGCTGTCATTACGATCGCGACGATCATCCTGTCGGCGATCATGATCTTCATCATCCCGAAGTTCGAGGAAATCTTCAAGGACTTCGGCGTGGCGCTGCCGGCGCTCACGATGTGGCTCATCAATACCAGCCGGTGGTTTGCGGGCAAGGTGCCGGGGCAGACGATCCCCGGCGTCTTCCTGGTGCTCCCCGCGCCCGTCATCTTGTTCTTCGGGTACAAGCTCATCCGCATGACCGGGCCCGGGAGGGCTGTGACGGACTGGATCTTCCTGCACATGCCGATCTTCGGGCCGCTGGTCAGGAAGAGCGTGATCGCGCGGTTCACGCGCACGCTGGGCACGCTGGTCTCGGCGGGCGTGCCGATCCTGGAAGCGATCAAGATCACCAAGGAAACGAGCGGCAATCACGTGTTCGAGAAGGCCCTTCAGAAGGTGCACGACAGCATCCGCGAGGGCGAGGGCTTCGCCCAGCCGCTGCGTGAGAGCAAGACCTGCGACGCCATCGTCGTCAACATGATCGACGTGGGTGAGGAGACGGGCGAGCTGGACGCGATGCTCATGAAGATCGCGGACAACTACGACGAAGAAGTGGACGTGGCGGTGGCGTCGCTCGTGTCGCTGCTCCAGCCGCTGATGGTCGTGGTGCTGGGCGTGTTCGTCGGAACGATCGTCATCGCGATGTTCCTGCCGCTGGTCAAGATGATTTCGTCGCTCCAGGGCGGCGGCGCGGTGTAAGGGGCTGTCTCACGGGGGCAAATCCCCCGGAAAGGCGGGTACGGGCTTGGCAACACTTCGGGCACACACGCGGCGTGCGGGGAGCGCCTTTACGGTCATCGAGTTGATCGTGAGCATCGCGATCATCGCGCTCCTGCTGGGCATCGCGGTCTTCGGCGTCCACACGCTGCACAACGCGGCGCGTGGCACGGTGGACCTCACGATGGTCAACCAGATCGGGACGGGCGTGGACAAGTTTGAAGAAGCGGTGGGGTTCTTGCCGCCGCTGGTGAAGGACCGTCTCCCGACCGGGCTGCCCAGGGCCCTCGCGCAGCTCACCTACCCGCGGACCGCCACACGCAACGCCATCCTCGTGTACGAGCCGGACGACCAGAACGACATCGACGCGCTCAACACACTGCCCACGAGCCTGGGCACGATCGACACGAACCCGTTCCTGAACGAGTACCGGTTCAGCGAGTCGTCCCTCGCGTTTTACCTTGTCGGCGCTCTGGACGTGCGGTACGACGAGAACCGCGCACCGGACGTGGTGATCGATGGCGTGAAGGGCCCGGGCCTCTTCAAGCCCAACCACGACGGGGAATTCGGCGTGCCGAGGAAACTGCTGGACCCCAGCGACCCCAAGGCCGTGGGCGCGCCCATGGAGTCCTTCGTGAACATCGGCGGCGGCGGAGCGAAGCTCGCGTACCCCGACCAGAACGAGCCGCGGTCGGTCAAGCTCGTGGACGGGCGCGGCGTGCCGATCCGCTACTACCGCTGGGTCAACGGCAACTGGTTCCCCAACCAGGCGGCGCCCAACGCGAAGTTCGAGGTACGCACGCTGGCCGACCTGAAGGTCCCGCGCCTTGTCGGGCGCTTCACGCCGGATGTTTCTCAGCCCATCGCCGACCAGACGACGTTCCCGACGCCGGCGGATCGCGACATCCGCCAGAACCCTGCGTTGCGGAGCGCGACATGGGCGATCGTCGCCGCGGGTCCCAACGGCCTGTTCGGGGACGAATCGCTCACGGTGATCGCGCAGGCGCTGGGCAAGCCCAACGACGCGGCGCAGGAAGCGAAGCTGCGGAGCGAGGCCGAGAAGGACAACATTGTGAGGGTGGGCGATGGCAAGTAAGCACCTCAAAGACCCCTCGCGCCGCGCGTTCTCGCTCATCGAGATGATGGCGGTCCTCGCGATCCTCGCCATCCTCCTGGCGCTGGGCGTGCCCGCGATCAAGAGCATGATCTATTCGTCGGAGCGCTCGCTCGCGGAGAATCAGCTGCGCGTGGCGATGACGGCGGCGCGTGACGCGGCGGTGCGATCAGGCGGTGGGGACGGGGCGGCGGTCTTCTTCTACGCCGACGGACGCACCACCATACTCCCGTGCGTCAGCGTCGGCCGCATCAATGATGTCGTGCACCAGGGCGCCACCCTCACGACCACAATCGTGGAGCGGGAAGTCTTCGTGCCTGTCGAGGGCATCGAGCCCATCCGCCTTCCCCAAGGCTGGAATGTGCGGGGTTACACAGCCCCGGGCGTGATCGCGACCGGCACCGCGGCGACCGACAACACCGACGGACTCTACGACTGCAACAGCATGCCGCTGACCATTACCGGCGACGGGCACTGGGTCTTCCCAGAAACCGAGTTCATCGATTGGGATGCTCTTCGGACCAACGCGCAGGGGTACAACGAGGGGTGGAAGCGGCAGACGTTCCTTGTGCGGTTCGAGGCGGGGACGGGCAATGCGGCGATCAGCGAGCGTCGCCCTGTCTTGGTGCTGGACCCGCTGCCCATCTCCACGGGGGAGGGCTTCCGCTCCCGCCCGCCCTACAACAACGACCCGGCCCTGGGGCCTAACGGCGAGAACGACGTGACGCAGGCCGCGTCGCTGGAGTCGTTCGTCCGGCAGGCGACTTCTAAGCCGTTTCTGCTGGGCGGCAACCCATCGTCCCTGGTCAAGCTGCTGGGCGACATGTCGCCCGACACCGTGCTCGCGACGCCCGTGAGCGAAGTCGCGCTGTACGACGAGCAGCGTCTGGGCGGCGCGATCGGCGCGACGCGTCTCAACGCGACCACCAAGTGCCTCTACGGCGACCCCGCGGACCGCACGGTGATCCCCGACGAGCCCACGATCGACACGACGCTCTTCGCCGGTGTCGCGGTGGATGAGATCCAGCAGCGTATCGACGCCTACATCACGCGCGACGCGTCGGGCAACCTGCCCGACCCATCGGTCGCGATGGAGGCCCGCGTGTTCACCGTCCAGCGTTACATGGGACAGATGCAGGAAGTCAGCCCGGAGGTTGAAGAATGAACTCTGTTGCCCGCACATCTTCCGTCGTCCGCGCGTTCACCCTTGTCGAGGTGCTTGTCGGCATCCTCATCCTGGGCCTGGGCCTGCTTGGCCTTGGCGCCATCTACCCGGCGGTTGCGATCCAGCAGCGCGACGCGGGGGACGCGGTGGAAGGTCAGGCCGTTGCGGACGCGGCGGAGGGCTTCTTCAAGGGCAACCAGTGGATGAACCAGCGCTCGACCGTCCCGGTCGTGCAGGGCGAGGACCGCCAGGTGCAGGGCTGGGAGGCATCGCTGGTGGTGGGCGACGGCGCGAAGGGCAGGGGCTGGCGGTCGATCGAAGGGATCGGCGCCACCAACTTCAATCCCCGCATGCTCGTCCTGGACAGCGCCACGGGCGACCTCACGCTCGACACGCCCTCGGTCCCGGCGGGGTTCATCCTCCCGCAGACCGGCAGCACCGAGGCGACTCTCACTGTGTACGACCGTCTCATCCCCGCGGTGGCGCCGGGCGGGCCGACCGCCTTCGGCAACGCCCGTTTCGTGTGGGACGCCGTGGCCCGGCGCATCAACCGTGACAACGCGGGCCGCCTGAGCAACCAGGCCGACAACCGCACCAACATCGAGAAACTGCAGGACGACGTGCAGGTCGCCGTGTTCGTCCGGCGCCTTGACCCCGGTATCCGCAACCGCGCGGGGGCGACCTACGTGCCCGTCGCGCAGACGGCCGAGGGCCTCGCCGCTCTCGACGGCGTGGGCAGCCCGACCGGGGGCACCCCCACGGGAACGCCCAACTACGCGCCCATCCGCCTGATGGAGATCATGCCGTGGGACGGCGCCTTCCCCGCGGGCGGCACGGGAATCCCCGCGAACGCGATGATCCGCTATGTCCACCTTTCCAACGACACCGCGGCGGAAATGACCGCGGGCATGACGGACGCGAACATCGACGCGGCGATCGGGCAGGTGGGCCAGAAGTTCGCCCTCGCCAACGGCGCGGTTGTGACGGTGATGAGCGTTCAGCAGGCGACGGTGGCGGGCGAGCAGCGCAGCATCCTGCGGATCGACCCCGAGGTCCCAAACTGGGCGTTCCATGTGCGCCCCTCGGGCGCGGTGGGCATCCCCGCGTTGTTCACGGCGCAGCCCCCCGTGGCTGTCCGCGTGTTCACGCTGAGGGACGGAGGAGCTAACTAACAGTGAGCCACGCCGCACTCCCATCCCCTGATGAACGCCCACGCACCCCGCGTCGCCCCGCATTCACGCTGCTTGAGCTCCTTGTCACCATCGGCGCGGTCGCCGTGGTGGCGGTGGGGCTGGCCGCGGTCTTTGGCGCGGTGGGCGACGCGGTGGCGACAGGGCGCCGCGTCAGCCGCATGACCCAGTACTCGCGCATGATCGAGGCGCAGCTGCGTAAGGACTTCTCGTCCATGACGCGCGACGGGTTCCTGGCCATCCGCCAGCAGTACGCCGACCGCAACGGGGATGGGGTGTTCACGCTGGCAGACGACCGGGTCCGCGTGGGCGAGGCCGACACCACGCCCCGCCCGCGCCGCGTCGACGAAATCATCTTCTTCGCCCACGGTGATTACGTGAGCGACCGCCCGCCCCTGCCGGACGGCAACTGGGTCGCGCGCAGCGACACCGCGATGATCTACTACGGGCACGGTGAGCGGGTGAATCCGGACCTGGACAATGCGATCTCCTCCAAGCCCTACGCCGAGCCCAAGGTGAACTGGGCCAAGGACGCGACCGCCCTGAACAACGCCGACAACCTGGGGCGTGCCGGCGGTTTCAACCGCTTTGCGGGCAAGTGGACGTTGCTGCGCCAGGCCACGCTCCTCAAGCCCGTGCCCGCAATGTCGAGCGCGCCGGCCTTCTCCATCTTCGGCCTGCCGCTCAATTCCCCGCTGCTGCGGGACAAGGACAACCAGATCGCCGGTCAGCCCGCCGCGGCGAGCGTGTTCCGCGCCATCAACAGCGCGCGGGGCGTGGGGGAACCGTCGGCGGACGTGGTCTCCAACCCGCCCATCAATGAGTACCTCTGGTACGTGACCAACACGCAGACGCCCAACGCGCAGGCCAACTACACGGGCACCGCATTCCACTCCCCCATGCTCACCTCGGGCACGGTGGACATCGCGACCACCAGCCTGGAAGAGATCAAGCAGCGTCTGCTGGGCTCGGGCAACGGCTTCCTGCCCAGGGACTACAACCCCGCGGGCCTGCCGCCCACGAGCGTGTCGAGCACTCTTGCACCGGCCACGAACGCGCGCCAGTCGCCCCCGGGTGAAGTAGACGTCCTGCAGGCGTGGATGGACAACGCGTTCCCCGCGCCCAGCGCTCAGATCGATGACCAGCTCTGGGGCACGGCGTACCCGTCCGCGGGGCAGTACGTCAAGGAAGTCGTCCCCGGCTCCCGCATCCGCTGTGAGGAACGCGCCGTCGACGTCCTGGAAGCCATCGGCGGCGTGGGCACCACCGCCCCGCAGCGCCGTGAGGGCGCGATGACGCGGGCCGACCGCCTCATGCTCCCTATGCACAACCTGGCGCCGGCCTGCAGCGAGTTCATCATCGAGTGGTCCTTTGGGCAGATGGACAACACCGGCGCGACGGTGTGGCACGGGCTGGTGTCGCCCTCGGTCGCGGCATCGGCTACGTCCAACCCGCGCCCGTACGACGATACTCCCATCGCCAGCGGCGGCAAGGCCCCACTCGTGTACCGCATCCCGTTCCGCGGCCCATTCCGCAACGCAACCGAGCCGCGCGAGGGCACATACACCGTGCCTGAACGCCTGATTTACGGCCGCCAGATCGTCGAGGCGAACCCGCCCGTCCCCAACGACGACATCCTCACCCTCACGTCCTACTTCGGGCAGGTGGACCCGGTCTTCAACCCGGACCACGCTGATACCAACACGGTGTTTGATACCACCACCGCCGGCAACGGGCTGTACCCGTTCCAGTCTGACGACGCCAACCGGCGGGACGCTGCGCCCTTCAGCTCAGGCTCGCTCCGCCCGGAGTGGCCCTGGCCCACGCTCATCCGCGTGCGGGTGACGCTGGTGGACCCGGTGGACCCCAAGCCGGAAACCGAGCAGACGTTCGAGTACGTGTTCCAGGTGCCCAGCCGGGACGGCACGTGATGGATCCGCGCGTGGGGCGATTCGCAAGGGCGACCCCGAGCGCGAGGAGCAACGACCTATGACGATGCAGCATGCGCGCAGTGTGGAGTTGGTGAAGGTCGCGGACACAAGGCCCCGTGCGCTGCCGGGCGTTGTGTGCGCGCTGGCGGGTGCGCCGGCGGGCTGGCAGGTGCGCCCCGATCCGCGTCGGCGCGGGTCGTTCCTGGTGCTGGTGGTGGGCACGCTCGCGCTGCTGGCGGTGATCACGATCGTGTACGTCGCACTGGGCAACCAGGACAACCGCACGCGCGCCGCGGTCAAGAAGCGCGAGCAGCTGGAGGACGTCCCGTCCAGGATGGCCGAGTACATCGCGGGCGTGGTGGGCGACGACGCGGTGGCGATATCCAACGAGCGCAACCCCGACCCCAGCATCTCCGCCGATGACGAGCCCAACGCGCTCCTGGAGTTCCGCGAAGCGGTCGACGCCCCGGGCGTGTGGTACGACGTGTACTCCAACCCGCTCCAGCAGATCACGACGCTCCCCGGCGGCGATACCGGCACGATCGCGTGGAACCGCGCGAAGTTCAACCCGGTCGGCACCGTCCGGATGGACTATGACCTGCAGAGCGCCGACGCGCGCGACCGCCTGCCGGGCCCGATCACCGGCGTCCTTGAGCTCTACAACAACGTGCCGCCCAGCGACCCGTGGCTCGCGGCGTCGGAGCCATCGTTCCTCAACTTCGCGGGAACGCCCGTGGGCGACCCGGACCGCATGTACCTGTACCAGCGGGACTGGTTCTCGATCTCGAACTTCGCGCCCGACGGCGGGTTTGTCAACCTTGCCAACCTGCGCCCGGAGTACTCGGGCTTTAACGCGACCGCCAACGAAATGCGCGGCATCACCATCGGCACGACCAACCCGGTCGCGCGGAAGACACTGTACGACGACGCGGGGCTGGCGTTCAATGACACGCCGTGGGGCGTTGCCGTCGACAACAACAACGCCCAGAACCGCCCCTTCTTCTGGACGATGTACCAGTCCAACGCGTTCCGCCCCGCCGCGATCGGCAGGAACGAGCCCGCCAACCAGACATGGGCCAACCCGTCCTTCCGCAAGTACCAGTGGGTGGACGCCGACGGCGACGGCATGCTGGACTCCCGCATCTTTGAGATGAAGGACGCGGCCGGGAACGGCGTGTTCACTGACGTGCTCGCGTTCGGCGGCAAGTACCGCTGGTTCTTCGGCGTGCGCGCCGTGGACATGTCGGGACGTGTGAACGTGAACACCGCGGGCGACCTGGCGGGCATGCCCCTGTCGCCCTACGAGGCGGGATTGCCGGTGCCACCGGGCCAGACGCCGAACCCTGCACGCCAGACGCCGCTGCTGACGTACCGCGTCGGCTCCACGCCCGCCGATATTGACCTTGAGCGCATCCTGCGCATGACCGACATGGTGTCGGATTCTGTCGCGTCCGGCGGCTCGTGGGACTGGACGTCCATCGACCCCACCTACACGAACGAGAACCTGTTCAACATCGGGTCGGGCGCGTACCAGGCCCTGCGCGTGGCGATCAACACCGGCGTGATTCCAGAGGGTGAAGACCCGCAGGGCTCGGGCCCGGTCTACGCCTTCGACGGCGCGGTAGACCAGACCGGCAACAACTCCCTGTGGGATCTGTGGAACCGAATGACGGGCGGCAACGAGGACGCCTTCCGGAACACGTGGCTCTCAAACTATCCGCAGTTTTCCACGCTCGCAACGACCGCCACCAGCCCGTGGGACTTTACCCGCCAGCGCCGCGCGTACTACGTCGGTCAAGCCAGCAAGCTCTGGGGCGAATACTCCTTCGGCCTGCCGCTGACCCAGGACGCGGTGGTCACCGGTTCCCGGCCCTCCTTCGGTGTGGACGACCTTGCGGAGCTCCTGACCCGCGAGGGCGTGAACGACCCGAAGGTGATGAGCGCACTCGAGGTCGTGCTCAGCGCCCGCGCGATCGACCAGAACCCGCCCGGGTTGCCGTTGTCCTCTGTGCTGCGCTCCCAGCGCACGCTGGACCAGGAAATGGGTGTGGGCCGTGCTCGGTACGACGCGTCCATACCCGGCCAGGGAGACGCCGCGGTGCCCGCCGCCGGGAGCGCCCGGGATCTCGCGCTCTTGCAGATGGCTTATGACCCACGGAAGAGCCTGACGCCCATCAGTTCCGCACGCGCGATGCGGTCGGGTTCTCGCGTGCTGGACCGCGACCCCGCGTTCCAGCAGAACAACGGGAAGATCGAGGGAACCAACGCGACCAACCCCATCATGACCGGGGCGGAATTGACCAGCCTCGCGGGCCCCAGCGCGACGGAACTCAGCACCGACGACCTGAAGGTGGACCTGCGCGCGTCGCTGGCGCAGACGCTCACACCCCGCGTACGCCAGAACCCCAACCCCACCGCGTCGCCGATTGCACCAGTCAATTGGACCAAGGAACTGGTTGAGGACCAGCAACGCGAGGCCGCGATGCGCAGCATCTTCCGCGCGTACGCCGACGCCCTCGCGCCCTACTCCGACATCCGGGCGGCATGGCCCACAGTCCCTCCGTTCACGGGGATGGACCAGACGCTCCGCACGCTCTTCTACGGCTACAACGGGCCGGAGACGGCGCTGCTCTCCGCGGCCCACATGGCCGTCAACCTGCGGGACATGGTGGATACCGATACGCGGCCCACCATCGCCACGGTCGCGCTGAGCGGACAGGCCAACTTCCTGGGCACCAGCGGCAGCGGCACGCCCGGCACGATCAGCTCGCGCCGTGCCGTAGCCCCACCCGCCACCGGCACCATCCCCTACGCCTACCCCGCCTGGCTCGACGCCGACCCCGCGGTAACCCGGCCCGACAGGGACATGTTCCGCCTGTCCATCGAGAGCACGCGCCTCGCACCGGGCAACGCCAACACGATGGCCCCCGCGGTGAACGTCTACGGCATCGAGCCCCAGCCATTCCTGACGCAGGTGGTGACGATGGCTGCGTATATCGATGACCCGCTGCAGGACGGGCATGCCGCCGGCACTGACTTCGTCCTGAATGGCACAATCCCCAACGAGGGCGATCCGCTGTCGGGAGACCTGCTCTTCCGAATGACGGCCTTCACGCTCACGAACCCCTTTGACCGGCCTGTGACGCTCTCTCCCGCGTGGCTGAGCGACGCGGAGAACCCGGTGCACGCACGCCCCACCACGGGAAGCCTCCCGGCGGACGCCGGGCAGTACGTGCCGATCAGCTACATCAACGGCTTGCCGCGTGAGCAGCGGATCGACACCACGGGCGACTATTACTACATCCAGTGGGGCGACAAGACCTATTACCTGGGCGAACTCGACCACGTCACCAAGGTCAACACCGCGCCCACGCAGCCCAATGTCCCGTACGTGACGGGCGTCCGCGGCGAGTACATTCCGGGATCATCGGCGGACCAAACCGACATGGTGGTGGTGAAGCCCATCACCATCCAGCCCGGGCGCACAGTGGTGTGCTACGCCATCAGCCGTCCACCCCGGGCGATTTATGAAACACTCAACACCCGGTTCTCCGGGGACGATGGCTTCCCCCTGCCCACGACCACGACCGGTCAGAAGGGCTGGGTCGAGAGCCTGCTGAAGGGTCAACTCGCCGAAACGATCGGCAACGAGAACGTGGACCTCCGCTGGATCGGCCTGCTCTCACCGGGCGATGCCAAGTCCGCGGACGGCGGTCAGATCCTGGCCGCGGAGGACAAGTTCTACGACCCCATCCCGCGCACCGCGAGCCACTCGGCGGAGATCACGGCATCGCCCGGCATCGGCCGCACCGTGAACCTCTGGCGCACCGTGCGGAGCGGAGATGAAGCCCTGCCCGTCACGAACGTGGACCCGGGCGCGATGTGGAACGGGACGGAGATCATCGTCACGCCCCAGCCCCGCGTACGCCCGATCAACGTCGCGTCCAACGACCAGCTTGTGGACCGCCTGCGCCTGCCCGATCCGTCGGACGGCGACGCGGGCCTCAACAAGATGGACGTCAAGGCTGCCGATGGCGACAACCCCATCGCGGGGTCGGGCCTCGATCCGACCGGTAGCGAGGACCGTCCCTACGCGCTCACGCTGTGGGCGCTCGCCTCCCGACGCAACGACCGCAAGAACGCCGACCCCGCGACCACACTCGCGGACCGCATCCCGAGCGATGTGATCCCCGCCTACTGCATCGAGCCCAAGCACCCAAATGTGGACGAGGACTGGAACGTCCAGGACGTCTCGACACTGCTGGATGGCGGCGGCACGTTCAATGTGGGTGACTTTGACCCCGAGGGCAGCATCGGCACTGTTGCGGGCAAGGGCATCGGCAAGATGCGCGTGCCTGACTGGATCAACACGATGATCGCCGGTGGCACGATGTACGACACAGACGATCCGCGCCGTGCGCCAAAGTTCCGCACCAATGGGACGGAGATGATCGACGAGCAGAGCACCGTCACTACCAACATCACATTCGGCGGCCCCAACGCCCGCACGTACGACCAGATCTACCCGCAGATCAACTCCGCGCCCGCGGCCTACGACGACCCCGAGAACCCCAACCCCGACGTCGAAGCGATGGAGCTGGGCGTGAACAACCAGCTGATCAGCCGCGTACGGCTTGCCGACGCGCTCTTGCCCCTGGGCATCGGCCCGCAGGAAACGCCCTACATCGGCAACGCCAACGCACCGCTGGCGCAGAACGATCCGGCGGCGTTCAACGTCCGCTACACCACGCTCGGCGAGGCCCTTGCTATCGCGCAGGGCTACGACATCAGCCTGCTGGCCGTCCCCGCCACCACCGGGCCCAACCCCAACCCGGACCAGGCGCTCCTGTGGGGCCCACGTTCCCTGTACGCGCCGAATACGAGCGCCATCCCCGAGCACGAGATGCTCTTTGACCGGGGCAACCTCCACCTGGACTGGTTCGTGCCCTTCGTGGACATCAACAACACCGGCGCGGCCAACGCATTCACCTACAACGCCGGCACGGACCATCGTGTTGGCCAGGGCATCCCCGCCGCGCTCAGCGTCCTCGAGCAGTTCACTGTGACGCCCGATGGTGTCGCGCCCAGCCTGACGCGCGGTGTGCAGGGCCTGATCAACGTCAATACGGCGACCCTTGCTGCGCTCCGCAGCGTGCCGTTCTTCGCCCCGCCCGACATTGCGGGCACGCTGCCCACGGGCACGGGTTATCCAGCCGTCGGTGCGTCCGAGGGCTGGTGGAATGGAGTGACCGGTGCCGCGGCGGACCCGATCACCTCCGCCTACCCAGCAAACACCGCCGCGCTCTCACCGTTTATCACAAACTACAACGCGCCAGACATGAAGTATGACCTGGCGGCGGTGCTCGACGCCTACCGCCAGAAGATCAATGTGCCCAGCCGCCGCGTGACGGGCGAGGCTCTGGCGGCCGCGCCCACAATTGGTCTGGACGCCATCAACGACGTCCGCGAGTTCCGCGACGACGACCCGTCCGACGAAACGACCGGCCCGGCGCGATCCGACTACGCGGACATCGCCAGCCTCTCCGACCTTGTGGGCCTGCACTCTGTGGGCGAGCTCCTCGCCGTGCGGCAGCGGCACACTCAGTCTTCGGCCGCCGCGTGGAACGCCGACCAGCCCAACTACTGGTCATTCCCCCTGGGCATGGACTGGATGGGCTTCGACAAGTTCGCACCCGGCGACTACACGTCCGCCGATGTCGAGAGTTCCACCGCCGCGATCGAGACCTACTCCACCACGCCCGCACAGCCGCTCGTGCCGCCCGGGCCCACCGTGCGATCCCAGCCCACTGTCGGCAATGAGTACGACGAGAAACTCAGCATCGCCGCCGCGGCCCTGGGCACGACCAGCGTCCGCAGCGATGTCTACGCCGTCTGGTTCGTGGCGATGGGCTTCCAGCCTTCCGACGTGGACGCGTGCATCAGCCCCGACGACCCGCTGGTTCCCAGCGTGCAGCGCCGGTTCCTGATGATCCTGGACCGCAGCAACGTGACCAAGAAGGGTCAGAAGCCCAAGATCCTCCTGCTCAAGGAAGTGCCGCTGTAATTGGCACGCGAACCCTTGCCCCACCGGGCCTCTTGGCAACGTTGCCGGGGGCCCTTTTTTCTTGGAAGGTCACAGGCACGGGCCGCCGCTGAAGACCAGCAGCAGAGAATCGATGTCGGAGGTATCCGGGAAGAACCCGTCGTTGTTGAAGTCGATATCGCCGCAGCTGGGGTCGTTGGAGCACGTTCCGCCGCTGAAGACGCTCAGGAAGTCGTCGATGTCTGCCGTATCCGGAGAAAGCGTGTCGTTGTTAAAGTCAAGAGAATCGCAGCAGTTCGCAACCGTGATCTCCGCCTCGTCGCTGAACGTGCCTGCGCAGAGATTGGTCACCTGCGCGCGCAGGCGCGCACCGCTCACCGGTTCTGAAATGGTCAGTTCGGCGGCTGTCGCACCCGAAGCCAAGCCCACACCCGCGACGGGCCCGTCCCCAATGTCCACCCACACAGCGCCGTCAAAGGCCTGCCATTGATAGGTGAGTGGGGGACTACCACCTGCCGCGACGGTAAGGTGCGCGTCACTGCCGGTGCAGACGGCCGTGTTGCCAGGCTGCAGAGTGAGCGTGGGCACCGTTGACGGTCCCCACTCCGCGATGCGGGACGCGGGTGCTCCGCCGGCATGACCGAAGAACCCAGCGGTGAACACCGACCCGTTCGGAATCACCGCGAGAGCGTTGGCGTTGAAGTCCAGGCCGTCACCCAGCGCATGCCAGGTGGTCCCATCCCACATGGCGGCCCGAAGGGCGGGCACGCCACCCGCCTCGGTAAAAGAACCTGCTGCAAAGAGGTCCTGCCCCCGTACCGCGAGCGCGGAGACCGTGCCGTTCGTGCCGACGTCCAGTGGGGTCCAGGACGTGCCGTCAAACCGGGCGATGTGCGCTAACGGCGTCGCGGCCGAAGCAGTGAAGGATCCGCCCGCGACCACCTCTCCCGATGGCAGCAGTGTGAGGGCGTTCACCTGGCCGTCAAGCCCGTCGCCGATCGCGGTCCAGGAGGTGCCGTCCCACCTCGCCACGTCCAATGCAGGGACACCGCCCGCGGTAAAGAAGCCTCCGCCGGCGATCACACCGCCCCCGGGCGTCACCGCAAGTGCGTAGACGACGCCGTCGAGGCCGGAGCCCATCGCGTGCCAGTCGGTGCCGTCCCAGCGGGCAATGAAACTCGCGGGCACGCCACCCGCATTCTGGAAAACCCCGCCCGCCACGAGGTCGCCGTCGGGCAGCGGGACGAGCGCGTTGACCCATGCATCCATGCCCGCCCCCAGAGGGTGCCAGGCCGAGCCGTCCCACCGCGCAATGTAACTCGCGGGCGATCCACCCGCCACCAGGAAGTACCCGCCCGCCGCGAGGTCCCCCGATGTCATCGGTGTGAGCGCGTAGACGAAGGGGTGCGGGAGCCCCCCCATGGCGCTGCCGAGCGTCGCCCAACCGCCGGTCGCGGGTTCGTACGCCGCGAGCCTTGAGACACCCATGCCGCCCGCGAGGGTGAAGTCTCCGCCGACGATGAGCAGCGCGTGCTGCGGACCGGCACCGTCGGGGTCCCACGGCGTGAGTGACGTCACAAATCTATTCACCCCTGGCGTGCCCACGCCGGACAGCCACTGTTCGGGGCACTGCCCGTGGGCGCGCAGCGATAACCCGCCGGCGGCGCAGAGCGCCGCGCACCAGGTCAATCCGGCGCGATGGCGGCGGTATCGGAACACGAGACTCCCCAGGCGACTTCTTCCACGCACAGTCTACATGCGCCCAGTTTCGGAGCAAGCAAATCGGGCTCAACCCACCCCAACGGGCCACGAATCGCGCGTGATTTCTTGTTATCCAGCCCCACAAGAGACGCGATGGGCTGCACGTATCCACAGGCCTTAGGGCACCCTGTGTGTTATGTGCACACGCCTCCGCTGAAGACAGAGAGCAGGGCGTCGATGTCCTGCGTGTCGGGGAAGAGGCCGTCGTTGTTGAAGTCAACATCGCCACAGGCGGTGGTGGGGCAGACCCCGCCCGCGAAGACGCTCAGGAAGTCGGTGATGTCCTGCGTATCCGGGAAGAGCGTGTCGCGGTTGAAGTCGATGCTGTCGCAGGCAGGGCCGATCGGGCCGATCGTGATTGTCTGGTAGCCCAGGATCATCGGCGTGACATTTTCGTTGAGCTCGATCGTGAAGTTGTACGACGAAAGGTTGTCAAACCCCCACGAGCCGAACGCGCCCAGAATATTGACGGACGACAGCGTGGGGTCGTTGCCCACCGGCGGCACGCTGTCAAAGGTGCGGCTGAACGCAACGCCGTAGTTGTTGGGCGTCATGTTGAGCGGGCATTGTGTGTCGATGTCGGTGCCTTGGGAGATGAAGAACCCGTCCACGCGTGGGTCGTTGTTCCGGAGGACGAAGTAGGCGGGGAGGGGTGGGGTCGTCCGGAGGCTTCTGGTGACGTTGCCGATAGTCAGGGAGAATGTCGCAGCGCTGAAGCGGTAGCCGCGTGTGACACCGGGCAGGTTGGGGCTGTCGAGGTAGTCGCTGGAATCCAGGTCGATGGTCATCGTGGCGGGAGAGCCGGCCGCGATCCCGGCCCATGTCCCCGTTGAAAAACCATTGCTCTCGACCGTGCCCGTGACCACGACGCGCACATCCGTGCTTGCAGGCGCGGCGGAGGCATACACACACGCGGCGGTGCAGGCGATCATTGGGAGGTGAAGTCGCATGGCGTGCACTCCGAATCGGCGTTCATTCTTCTATTCTGGCCGGGCAGAAGGTGTTTCTTCGTCCGGGGCTTGGGCGAGCGCCCGCTGGCTGATCGTGTCGTAGCACGAGGCGAGCAGCCCCACGAGCGGGAACGCGGGCGGGGGGGTTGCTCCGGTCCAGGGGCTCTGGCCGAGCCGCCGCAGCAGCGGGTGTGAGACCGGGGGCGGGTTGGGGGACAGGTCCAACTCCTTTGCACCCTCACCCATCCGCCAGAACGATGCAAGGTTGGCGTCCAGCGGTACGGACTCTGCGTCGGAGACGCCGGGCACGCGGGTGGGATACACGGGTGTCGCGCCCTGGGCTGCGCCGACGACCTGCCGACGCTGGCGGACGCGGTCGAGGAGTTCGTGAGTGTCCATGCCGCGCAGGGCGAAGGCCAGGAACGGCTCGTCCGCGAGGCGGCTTGCGAGCAGGTAGGCGATGCAGCACAGGTGCTTGCACCAGCGGGGCTGCACGCCGGTGTCCCGCGCGTCGCGCTGTTTGCGTTCAAAGTCCGTGCAGGTGCAGGACGCGCGCACGTCCTGAGGGCCCGCAGGGAAGAGTTTCAGGCCCAGTGGGACGAAGACATCTTCGATGTTGGGTGGCAGCTCCGCGGCGAGGAGCTTGGCGGCGTAGATCGCGCCCTCGCTCATGGCGTGGACCGCCTTGTCCCAGTCCTCGTGTGAGATCAGGTCGATCGTGAGCGAGGTGGTGTACGGTCGGTCGGCCCGGCCCTGCACGGTGGCCTCGATGCGTCCGGGCGTAATCGCGAACTTCTTGGTCTGGCCTTCCTTCGCGTACTCAAGACCCTCGATCAGCGCGTTGCCCTCGCCCGCCTGTTCGATAAGCCGCATCCAGCGCTGCGCCGCCCACGCACCGGCGGGCACTACCTCGCCCGTCGAGGGGACAGAAACCTTCACGCCGTTCTTGACCTTGCGGGGCTTGGTCAGGGGCGGCTTGGAAGCGGGCTGCCCGGGCGAGAAACGGGACTGCGGCACCGCGCGGTTGTACTGCGGCGCGGCCATGGGGGGCGCGTACTTGCCCCTGGTGAACACGATGCGCGACGGCTTGGGTGGTATCGGGTTGTCGGGAGCGGGGTCTGGCAAGCCGGGATTATAGAGGACAGGGATGGGTGGACGCGGGCGGCCCCTTGGTCAGGTCCCCCGCATCTCCTGCTCGACGCTCCAACGCATTTGCGGGCCACGACAATCGATGTGCACAGCGAAAAAGCCCGGCTTTCCCCCAGAGGTCCGTGGGTCGGCAGCGTGGATCAATGGCCAGATGATCCGCCGGTCCGTCTCGGGCAGGGGGAGTTTCTCGATTTCCTCCCACGTGAACCAGTCCAGGCGTCCTTCACGCATGTCGTGGGGCTCGAGCCATGTATCGCCCAAGACACGGTACACGAACATCAGCCAGTGTCCCTTGCCCTCGTAGGCCTGCTCGCTCACCACGCCGATGAGGTGGAATCGGGAGAGCGGAATGTCCAGCCCTGCTTCCTCCATCACCTCGCGCTGGGCGCACTGCGCGGGGCTCTCACCCAGGGCCACATCAAGCTTGCCGCCAATCGGGCTGCACAAGCCCTTGTTGGGTTCCTTGAGTCGGCGCAGGAGAAGGACGCGTCCGTCCTTGTCGCGCAGGTCGCAGAGGCAGGCGAGGCGGTAGGGGAGGTTTGGCGTGGAACCAAAGGCGGACATGCGGAGAGACCGTATGCGTCAGCGGCGGCGGCGTGCCGTCAGCAGGCCCGCAAACGCGCACACGCCCGCCACGCCCGGAGCGGGCACGAGCGTAATGACGCGGATGTCGTCGGTCGCGGAGGTGGTGTTGAACTGGAACCCAACGCGGAAGGTCGAGACGCTCAGGAAGAAGAACTCGTTGGAGATGACCTCCATGCCGCGCGCGACGTTGTCGGCGTAGATCGTGCTTGGTGCGCCGACCCAGTCGGACGCGTTCAGCTCCGGGCGCAGCACGATGATGCCGATGACCGGCTGATCAAAGTCCATGAACCCCTGGTAGAGGCCGGCGCTGCTGCCGACGGGGTCCGAATAGAGGTAGTGGCTGGAGACCACCGTGCCCGCGGGGATAACGCCCGGCGTGAGCGACCCGACGCTCGCGTACGTCCCCGGGAGGGTGGCGTTCACGCTGAGGGGCGCGGTGAGGGTGAAACTGGAAACTTCGTTCCACGCATGGGTGGTGGTGTTGCTCTCCAGGGCCCCCAGCGCCATGGAGGGCGGCGGCGGGATGAGCAGCACGTCGCCGCCGCTGGCCACGATGGACGCCTGCGCAAGGGCGGGCACGAGCGCAGCGGCGCTCACGAAAGCGATGGTGCGGGGCATGGGGTGTCCTCTCTCTCGATCTCTCGTTACCGAACACCGCAGGGCCTGGGTGGCCGGGCGGCAGCAGCAGCATAACGCGGAACGCCCGGGATTGGTGCATGAAACCCTGAAAAAGCCTGGAAGAACGCCAAGCGGGTCATGGATTACAGGACTGGGCAATGCCCGTCTGTCCGCACGCTACGCTGGCCCATGCAGCGGACGAGGATCAAGATTTGTGGTGTGCGGGACGTGGAAACCGCCGTGGCCGCGGCGGAAGCGGGGGCAGACGCCCTGGGCTTTGTCTTTGTGGAAGATTCGCCCAGGTTCATTGAGCCTGAGGACGCGTTCGAGGTCATGAGCGCCCTGCCGCCTTTCGTGGCGAGCGTGGGCGTGTTCAAGGACATCGACGTGGATGGTTTCGCGGACATCGAGGGCGTTTGCCCAACGCAGTACACGCAGTTTCATGGGGATGAGGACGTGGCGACGGTGAAGGGCTGCGGGCCGGACGTGATCAAGGCGGTGAGGTTTGATCCGCAGACCATTGCCCGGGAACTGCTCAAGTGGGCAAGCCTTGACGAGGTATGCGCGGTGCTGGTGGATGCGCCGACGCCCGGCGCGGGTGTGAAGTTTGACTGGCGGGAGCTGGAGCCGCACATGGGGCTTATCACCAAGCCGATCATCCTTGCCGGCGGGCTGACGCCGGAGAACGTTGCGGAGGCGGTGCGCGTGCTGAGGCCCTACGCGGTGGACGTGAGCAGCGGCGTGGAGAGCGGGCGCGGGGTGAAGGACGTGGGGAAGATCAGGGCGTTTTGTAGTTCGGTGCACGGTGTGTAGTGCATGCACGGTCGACGGCCTCGCGTTTTATGCTTGCCGGGGCTGACCGAGAATCGCAACCTGTTCGACGATGGCGTTCACCGATTGCGCGGCGTCGATGATGCGGTCCGCGAGGCGGGTATAGAGGGGGTCCCGTCGTATGAAGATCGCGGGAACTTCATCGATAGAGCTTGGGCCAATCAACGCAGGGCGGGACGAGGCTTCGCCCGATGTCATCCGCGCAGCGAGAACCTCCGGCGTCGCGCGCAGGTACACGATCACGGCGTGCCCTGCGCCCTGCGCGTCCAGCAGTACCGCCGCCGCGCCCGGTGCGGTGGGCGTGCCGCCGCCGAGGGCGATGATGGACTCCGTGGGCTCCGCAAGCACGGCTCGCAACGCCTGTGTTTCCGCGGCCCGGAATGCGGGCTCGCCGTGGGCACGGAGCGCATCGCCGGCGGTCGCGCAGTCCAGGATCGCAGGGGTGCGGTCGTCGAGGTCGATGAAGGGGCGTTGCAGGCGATCAGCGAGCAGGCGTCCGACGGTGGACTTGCCCGAGCAGCGGAGGCCTATCAGCAGGACGTGCATGCCCGAGGGTAGAGACCTTCCAAAATGAGAAACGGGCCGCGCGACGGGCGGCCCGTCCTTGATCTGTGCGGTGGTCGTTCAGGCGCGGCTCTGGTAGGATCCATCCGCGGTGCTGATCCGGAGCGTCTCGCCCACCTTGATGAATGCGGGCACGCGGACCGCGAGGCCCGTCTCCATCTCCGCGTCCTTGGTCTGGTTGGTCACGGTCGCGCCCTTCACTTCCGGTGGGCAGTCCTTCACGGTGAGTTCCACCGCGGGCGGCAGCTCGATCAGGATGGGGTTGCCGTCGTGCAGCAGGACGATGGTCTTCGCGTTGGGGCGGAGGAACTTGAGCGATTGGCCCAGGACACCCTCGGACATGGTGTACTGCTCGTACGACTCGGTGTCCATGAACGTGGCGCCCGTGTTGTCGGAGTAGAGGTATTCCATCTCGCGCCGGTCGAGATCAATGACCTCGATATCGTCGCTGGGCTTGTACCGCTTCTCGAGCGTCTGGGCCTTGAGCACGTCCTTGATTGTGAGCTGCACGAACGCGCGGAGGTTGCCGGGTGTGCGGTGCTCGATGCCGGTCACCACGAAGAGTTTGCCGTCGATGCGGACGCCCATGCCGGGGCTGAGGCTGCTGGCTTGCATGAAACATGGTCTCCAAAAGAGGGTCTACGGGCCGTCCGCGGGCTGCTTTTCGCGAAGGGGGCGATAGTAGGGTGACGGCCGTCCATAGGCCAGAGTGTTCGATATTTGGTAGGGCCATGAAAAACGCCACGGGCAGGGGTGCCGCGTGGCGTCGAGGGGATTTGGGTTTCGTGGAACGAGCGATCAGCCCACGAGGTTCAGTTGCGTGCCTGTCTGGGGGGTGGCGCTCGCGGGGGTCGGCGTGGGTGTAGGGGTCGGGTTGGTCGTGGGGGTGGGGGTGGGTGAGGTGCTGCCGCTGCCGGGGGCGGTGTCCTCGTTGCCTGGCACCATCGCCGCGAACTTCTCCGCGAGGCTCCAGGCGCGCTCCGCACGCTTCATGAGTTTCTCGGCCTTCTTGTCGTTGCAGTCGCAGTCGTCGTCGAGCATCTTCTGTGCGCGGGCCTCGAGGCGCTCTGCGCGGGCAGCGAACTTCTCGGCGAGGCGCATCGCGCGTTCGGGTGAGACGTTCCACTGCTTGTCCTCATGCTCAGACTTGCGGCAGCCCTCGGTGCGGCCGCACGCACTACGGGCCTCGTCCGAAATTTCGCAGCAATCGTGCTCGCGGCTCGGGGCGGGTGCAGGTGTCGGAGTGGGAGCGGGCGCAGGGGTTGTGGGGGCGGTAGGTGCGGAAGGCTGCGTGGTCTCCGTCGGCGTCACGCTCGTCGCGGGAGTCGTCGTGGGAGTGGTCGTCGGTTCAGCCGGCGTGGTTGCGGGGCTGCTTGGGGTCTGCGTGGCGGCGGCGGTTGCCGTTGATGCCGTCGCGAGACGGGCCGCGGCGCTCATGCGAGACTGCATGGCGGCGAAGATCATGTTCTGCAGCATGGACTGGTTTTTGGAGATGCTCTGGATCGTCATGCCAGCGGCATCGGCGTGCGGGCGTGTCGTCTAAAGCGCGTGTGCCGACATACTTGCAATATCCGGCGCAGGTTTCGCGCGGTGCTTTGGATTAACGGACGTGGATGGTTCGGCCATGGGATGAGAGAGCGCGCATTGGTCGCTCTTTGGGCTGGCCGCGGGCGGTGCAGAAGTGACACTCAAAGCCTGGTTACGCCTGTGGGCTCAGCGCTTCGCCTTTCACAGTCACTTTTGCTCGTCCGGCCTGCTTGCCCTTGCCTGGAGCTTCCTGATGGGTCTTTTTCGCCCTGTGGGTGGACCAGTCGGTGACGGTAAGGTCGGGTGATTGCGGGCCGCTGTGGACCCGCAGGATGTCGTAGGTGTTGTTACGCTGAGCGGGGATGAAGCCCGCCTCGCGGATGAGCCGGCACAGCAACGCCTCATCGAGGCAGTATGTCGTGCCCGCGCTGCTGACAACATTCTCCTCCATCATCACGCTTCCCATGTCGTTGGCGCCGTACATGAGCGCGACCTGGCCGATGTGGGGGCCCATGGTGACCCACGACGCGCCGATGGAGTAGATGTTGTCGAGCACCAGGCGGGACAGGGCCTGCGTCCGCAGGTAGTCGCTCGCGCCGCTCATGCGGACCCGGCGTCCGAATTCCTCGGCGCCGGGGACGGCGCGGTAGTCGGCGTCCGGGTTGGCACCCCAGCCAAACGCGTGGGCGACCAGGTCGCCGGGGAACTCGCGTGTAAGTTCGCCGGGTTCTGCGCCCCAGTCCCGCACGCGTCCCAGTGGCGTGTTCTCCCGCTGGAAGGGCCAGGAAATGAACGCCTTGTAGTGGCCCGTCGGGCGGATGTCCGCGCTGGCTGAACGCCCGAGCGACCTGTCCTGCCAGTCCCGCACGCGGAGCATGTGGTGGACGCGGTCTGCATATCCCTCGATGTGCCCGAACATCATCGTGGCGCTCGTAAACATGCCGAGCGTGTGCGCAACGTGCATGACCGTCAGCCAAGATTCTTCGTCGCACTTACCCAGGCCGATCTTGCTGCGCACGGGCTTTGCGAAGATCTCCCCGCCGCCCCCGGGGATGCTGTCCAGCCCCGCGTCGCGCAGACGCACCATGACCCACCGGACCTGTTCTTCAAAGGTTGCGCCGGGTGGGTTGAAGAAGTGCACAAACTCCACGAACTCAGGAGGGCTGAAGGCGTGCACGTGCACACGTGGAAACTTCGACTTGATGCGCTGGAGCAGCTCGATGTACCACTCCAGGGGCAGCGCGGGGTTCATGCCACCCTGCATGAGAATCTGAGTGCCGCCGATCGCGACCAGCTCCGCGACCTTGCTCTCGATTGCGTCGTACGAGAGCGTGTAGGCGTCGTGCTCTTCCGCGTCGCGGCGGAAGGCACAGAACGTGCACTTGGCGTTGCACACATTCGTGTAATTGATGTTCCGGTCGATGATGTACGTCCGGAACGCGTCGCCGTGCAGGCTCCTGCACCGTGCGTCCGCGTAGCGACCTAATTCCGGGAGGGGCATGCCGTGGAAGATCGCGAGTGCCTGCTCCCCGGTCAGGCGCGCGTGCCCGGCCGCCACCGCCGCAAGCAGGCCTGGGTCGGTCCCCAGGATGTGTGCGTGCGTGATCGGCGGCTGGTAAGTGCTCGTGCCCATGGATTGCCAACGGTAGGCGGCAAGGTGCTATTTTCAATGATTCTTGAAAGTCCGGCCGTAAATTGCGGATATGCAAGTCCTTGAAAAGAACCGCGCGTTGCGTGGTCTTGGGTTCGCCTGAAGCGATGGTCCGAAAACGCCGACCTCAGGGCACACCGAGGAGTTTTCCCATGATCCGCAGACTCGCTGTCGCTGTTGCGTGCGCGTTCGCCGCCCTTGCCCCTGCGCAGGCGATCACGACCACGTGGACATATCAGGGCTCGCTGTCCCAGTCCAGTCAGGACTTCTCAGGGTCCGTCGACCTGCGGTTCACACTGTGGGATGCGCAGCAGAACGGCGGTGTCGTTTCCGGGCCGCTCACGAGCAGCGGCGTGCTTGTGGTGCGCGGGCAATTCGCGGTCAACCTGGACTTTGGACAAGCGGCGTGGAATGGCAACCAGCGATGGTTGGGGATTGAGGTTCGCAACCCCGCCGGCACAGGGACCTGGCAGGCCCTTTCACCGCGCCAACTCATCGCGCCTGCGCCGTACGCGATCTACGCCATGAGTGCAGCCACCGGGCCCATGGGTCCGCAGGGGCCCGCAGGGCCGCAGGGTCCGCAAGGGCCCGCCGGCGCGAATGGATCGCCCGGTGCGCCCGGCGCGACAGGTGCTACGGGTCCTGCTGGTCCGCAGGGCGCGACGGGCGCAACTGGGCCGCAGGGTCCTGCTGGGCCCGCTGGCAGTGGCGGTGGTCCGTTCGTGATGAATGGCAGCAACGCGTACTTCAACACCGGGTTCATCGGGCTGGGCACGGCCATCCCGCAATACCCCATGCACATTGAGACAAGTCTGCAACGGTCGCTGTACGCCAAGAGCACGTCCAACGCCGGTGCGGGCTTTGGTGTGTTTGGCCAGGTCTCCGCGGGTGATGCAAGCGGCGTGGTGGGCTGGAATACCGCCGTCACTGGCATCGCGAACGGCGTGTTCGCCCAGAGCGATTCGTTCGGGGGCAACGGTGTGTACGCCGTCGCGTCCGCGACCAGCGGCGCGACAAACGGCGTTTTTGCACAGTCCAACTCGCCCGACGGTACCGGTATCGCGGGTCTGGCCGCGGCGGGTGGGGGAGTGACGACGGGTGTGCTCGGTCGCTCTGATTCGTCGAGCAATGATGCGACGGGCGTCTATGGCGCAGCCGCCGGTCCGAGCGGTGTCACCAACGGTGTGTGGGGTGTGAGCGTGTCTGGCAGCAGCGGGGCGGCGGGCGTGTATGCCGCGTCGTACGCCGCGAGTGGCGTGAGCATCGGCATTTTGGCGGGGGCCGACAGCCCGCAGGGGTACGCGGTCTACAGCGACGGCAACTTCGTGTCCGCGGGCTCAAAGGCGTTCATTATCGATCACCCGTCCGACCCGGCGAACCGGCTGCTCTTCCACTACTGCAACGAGGGACCGACGCCGACGAACACCTATCGCGGTACAGCGACGCTGGATGCCGCAGGAGTTGCGACAATCGATCTGCCCGCGTACTTCGCGGAGATCAACGCGGACCCTACATACCAGCTCACGCCCGTCGGGGCGTCGATGCCAGGTCTATATGTGAGCGAAGAGGTTGGCAGGGTGTCGCCCAACCGCTTCGCGGTGGCCGGCGGCGTCGCGGGTGGCAGGGTTTCCTGGAGCGTCACGGCGACCCGAAACGACCTGCGCACGCGCATGAACCCACCGCCCACGGAACAGGACAAGCCCGACGGATGGAAGGGGCGCTATGTGTCGCCCGCGGCCTATGGCTTCCCTCTTGAGATGAGCATCGTCCGGCGCGCTCCCAAGGTATGGGCGCCGCCGTCGCAAACGTTGACGGCGCGCGACTTGAGTGCCGAGTAATGGGTCCGGCTTCGGGAGCGGCCGCCGCGTACGGTTTTGGATGATTCCACGAATCCTCGCTGCGTGCGTGTGCACAATCGTGCTCGTCGCCTGCGCCGCCCCGGCCCGTCGCGACAACGATTCCGCCATGACTGCCCCGCGCGGCATCATCCTGAAGGAACTCACGCACGCAGGCCGGACGTACAAGTTCGCGGTATACGTGCCGCGCTCGTACACGCCCGACCACGCATGGCCGTGTCTTCTCTTCCTGCATGGCAGCGGCGAGTCGGGCTCCGACGGCCTCAAGCAGGCCATACAGGGCATCGGCAGCGCCATCCAGTGGAACGAAAAGGAGTGGCCCTGCCTCGTGGTGATGCCTCAAAAGCCAGTCGAGAACGATCAATGGGAGGTCTACGACGCGCCGGTCATGGAGATGCTGGAAGTCGTCAAGTCAGAATACCGCATCGACCATTCCCGGATCGGCCTGACCGGGCTTTCTCAGGGCGGGCACGGCACGTGGACAATTGCCGCTGCGCACCCGGGGGTGTTCTGTGCACTCGCGCCCATCTGCGGCTACTCCAGGCCGTTCGCCCCCGCCGATCTGGCGGCGAAAGTCGGCGATGTGCCAGTGTGGGCGTTCCACGGGCTTGCCGACGACGTGGTGCCCCCGACGGGCACGACCGACATCATCGACGCCATCAAGGCCGACCGCGCCCGGCGCGGGAGCAAGGCGGAGGTACGTCAGTCGCTGTTTGAACGGGTGAATCATGGGTCTTGGGACCGTGCATACCGGCAGGAAGGGCTCGCCGAGTGGCTGCTGAATCAGCGTCGCCAGGAACGACTGTAAATGTCTGCAACCGGCGGACTGTCAGGCCGGTATGGGGTGGAGGTGCTGCGGCCAATTGCTCACGGGGTGGGAGTAGTCCGCCCGCCGTGAACCGCGGATGCCACGTACGCTGCGGGAGGAGACCCCCCGCGCGAAAGGACTTGCATGACCGCACTTTCAGGCTTCTTGACGCTTGCCCAGGGAGGCACGCCCGCGACGACGCCGGCTCCAGTCCCCGCCGCGAGCGATTCCATCAACATCCTCACGTACATCCACCAGGGTGGCCTGCTCAGCTACATCCTGATCGGGCTTTCGGTGGTGGCGGTTACGCTGGTGGTGCGGAACATCCTCGCGATCCGCTATGAAAGGTTCGCGCCCAAGGATGTCATGGCGCGGCTTGAATCAATGCTGGGCACGGGCAAGCTCGTGGAAGCCGAGGCGTTCTGCCGCCAGGAAGAGCACGAGTGCCTGGTGACCCGCGTGCTGGCGCAGTCGTTTGAGCGGTGCGCGCGCTCGGACTTTGGCATGCTGGAATTCCGCTCGGTTGTCGAGCAGACCGCGCAGGGCGAGGCGGACGAGGTCCACCGGATGAACGACGGCATCGGCATTATCGCGGCGATCGGCCCGATGCTCGGTCTCCTGGGCACGGTGTTCGGGATGATCGGTGCGTTCCGGGCGATCGGCGCACTCGAAGGCGCGGCGCGCAGCAACGAGCTCGCGACGTTCATGTCCCTTGCCCTCGTGAACACCGCGGAAGGGCTGGTGGTGGCTATCCCGTGCACCGTCGCGTTCGCGATGTTCCGTCGGCACATCGACAAGGTGATGTCCAAGGTGGGCAACGACCTGGAGCACATGGTATCGATGGTGTCGGTCCGCAACGCGCCCAAGGGCGTGCCGGCCGCCGGCGCTGCGCGCGTGGCGGCGCGCGGGGGCGTTGCGTGAACCTCTCTGTTCACCACCACAAGAAAGAAGCGACGTTCGACCTCACGCCGATGATCGACGTGATTCTTCTGCTCATCGTGTTCTTCACGATGACCTCGCAGTTCAGCAAGAGCAACCGGTCGAGCATGGACCTGCCGCGTGAGAAGGGCGAACCCGCCGCGGCGCACGCGCCCAACTCCCTGGTGATTGATGTCGCGCAGGACGGCACAATCACGGTGGAAGGGGCCAAGTACGACATGCAGTGGGTCGCGCAGACGCTCGCAAGGGCGGTCAAGGCCTCCCCCGCCGGCGCGTCGGGAGTGGACGTCATCGTCCGTGCCGACCGCCATTGCCCCACGGGCAGCCTCGATCGGGTTGTTGCCGCGATGAAGGTCGCAGGGATCACGCGGTGGAAGCTCGCCGCCAGCGGCGAGGAGGGGATGCAGTGAGGCTCTCACGGCGTCGAACGGGGCGTCTGGAAGTGGAGGACCTGCGCCTCCCCCTCATCGCCCTCATCGATGTGGTGCTGTTCCTCCTGTTCTACTTCATTATCGCGGGCACGATGGCGGGAGCGGAAACGGAACTGCCTACCGCGCTGGGCACGTCGCGCAGCGGACCGGGGCAGAGCAGCAGCCTGCAGCCGCAGGTGCTGTCGATCGTGTGGGTGACCGGCGCGGGCGACAGCCACGCCGAGTTCCGCCTCGGCCAGCGCACCATGCGCGAGCGTCGCACACTCCAGAATGTGCTGGCGGCCCTGCCCAAGGACGTTGGTCTCATCGTGAAACCGGGCGCGGACGTGCCGGTGGAAGCTACCGCGACGGCCATACAGGCGGCCCGGGATGCGGGGTTCCGCCGGATCAGCTACGCGCCCAGCGGGTCCTGAGAGTGAGCATCGCTCCCGGCCTTCGCCATCACGCTGTCGAGGAGTGACGAGAGCGGCGATGAGTCCACGCGGAATTCCAGGTTGGGCACCGCCACGGGCACGGGCCACTCGAAACGGGAGAGTTTGGTCCAGTCTTTCCGCGTGACCAGCAGCGTGTCTGCGTTGCGTGATGCCAGCATCTCACGGATGCGGCGCACCGTGGTCGGCCCGTAGGGGTCATGGTCGCGGAGCACGACCTGTGCCGTCACCTGCGTGTGTCTGCGCGCTTGGGCGAGGAATGCCCCCGGGTTGCCGATGGCGCAGCAGGCAAGGGGTCTTCGGGACCGCAGCCACTCGGGCGTCTCAAGGGCGGACGTGCGTGCAGAAGAGATGGCCAGAGACGCCCACTCATGCGATGCGGTCAGTATGGGAGTGCCCGCCCGCACCACTCTTTCAAGCCTTGCCCGCAGGGAATCCAGGTGCCTGGGTTCCACCACTTCGGCGTGCGTCAGCACCACAGCGTGTGCGCGTTGCAGGTTCTCGACGGGTTCCCGCATCCATCCGGCGGGCAGGAGGCGGTCCGCGAACGGGTCGCGCGTCGCGTCGATCAGCACGATGTCAAGCTGGCGGGCAATCTGGCGGTGCTGAAATCCGTCGTCGAGGACAACACAGTCCGCACGTGCGCCCTGCTCGGACGCGAAGAGCGAGAGGAGCCCTTCGATTCGGTTGGCCTGCACCACCATGGGCAGGTCGGGGAACGCAACGCGGTATTCTGACGCCTCGTCCGAAAGGCCGCGCTGCTGTGCGTACCCGCGCATCGCGACGCAGGGCCAAGCCCCGCGCGCGCGGAGCATGCGGAGCAGCAGCAGCACCATGGGAGTTTTCCCGGTGCCACCGACGCTGAGGTTGCCCACGCTGATGACGGGGCGGTCAAGCTCGACCACACCGCGTCGTGCTTGAAAAGCCTCATTGCGTCGGCCGATGACCCAGCGGTACACGCGCTCGGCGGGCAAGCTCAGTGGGCGGAGGATGGCGGGCAGTGGCCCGTGCTCGGTCATTCAGCGGGAGGGTCTGCACCCTGGCGCGTGTTTGCAACTTGCGTTCCAGGGGTGCCGAGCGCAACCCCCTGGCCACGGTCGCGGCCCCTGATGAATTCGGCCCGCAGGTCACGCCTTGCCTTGTGTGCGAGTACGAACGTCGCGCACAGGTCGAGCGCGGCCAGGGCCACGACGATGATGATGAGGCCTGATGCGGCCATCCATGTGAGCACAAAGCGGCGGTGGTCTGTTGTGTCCACCACACCAAAGCCGTACGCCAGCACGGGGATCGCGAGCATCATCACGAGTCCGTTGGCGGTGCGGAGCCGCTTGCGGGCCGCGGGCATCTCTGCCCGTGCGAGCGATATCCAATGCCCCGCCGTCACCAGGAGCGCGACCACCGCCATAGGCAGGACGAACCACGCGGGTGCGATGGACTGCGCGACGGTTGACATGCGGAGGGAGATACGCGGGGAAGCCGTGTGGGGATTCAGCAATGCACGATGGGGGTCAGTTGATCCGCTCGAGCCTGCGGACCAGGGCGTTCATGGGCAGCCCCATGATGGTGGTGTGGTCGCCTTCGAAGTGGATGGGCCAGCCTGCGCTGATCCGTTCCGAAAGGTTGTAGGCCCCGGCCTTGCCTTGCCACTGCCCGGAATCGATGTATGCAAGGATCTGTGCATCGCTCACGACGCCGAACCGGACTCGGGCACGGTCGGTGAAGATGTGACGCCTGTTCTCCGGCAGGGATTCCATGGGCCCATCGTGCCCGCGCAGGTCGAGGAGCGCGACGCCCGTGAGCACGTCGTGTTCGGTGTGCACAAACGATCGGATGATGCCCTCGGCCTCCGACGCATCGACCGGCGTGCCGATCAGACGGTTGTCCATGAGGCACGCGGTATCCGCACCCAGGACGATCCGCCCGCCCTGGTCGCGCGCCTGCGGCTGGCACGCGCCCGCCCACGCTTTGAGATAGGCGAGGGAAGCCACCCATTGCGCGGGTGATACCGCGCCGGGTACCAGCACCCCATCCTCAAAGCCTGGCTGGATGACCTCGTGCGGTATGTCGTGCTCGGTCAGGAGGGCGCGCCTGCGCGGCGAGCGGCTCGCCAGCAGGACGAACGGTCGCGTGCGACGCGCGGTCGGAGTTGGTGGGGCGGGGGTTGTCACGGTGGCGACCATGGCGTTTTGGGCACTGGCGTTCGGCGGCCTCACTCGGCACAGTTGTTCGGGGCGGGTGGTGCTACGTTTCGGCGTTCTCCGCGGGTCGGGATGATGATTTGTTGTGGGGCAATCCGGGCGAGGGAACGGACTTAGGATCGATTACCATGGCAGCGCCGCAGCATCCCGGAACAGGTGCCCCGACGGCGTCCAGAGACAGTCACTCTGGCAGCCGCATTCCCCACGCGCACCTCGTCCAGCTCAATATTGCGTGGCACGATAAAAGCGTCAATCATGAGCGCGTCCGGCAGTTGTTGGACAAGGTGGACGTCCAGCGGGGAGACCTCATCCTCCTCCCGGAGATGTTCGATACGGGATTTTCCTTCGCATTCGAGGACACGAATGACAAGGACGGGCGGACGCTGACGTTCCTGGTGGAACTCGCCCAAGACACAGGGGCGATCGTGCAGGGCGGGCGCACTGTCGCGCCGTGCCATGCCTGCAACGCGAGTAACGTCATGACCGTTGTCTCGGGAGACGGGCAGGGGCGCGTTCTTGCGGAGTATGCGAAGATGAAGCTCTTTTCCCCGGGCGGGGAGGATGGACGCTTTGAGAAGGGCCGCGGTGTGAAGACCTTTGAGTGGTCTGGGATGCGCGTGATGCCCGCCGTGTGTTACGACCTGAGGTTTCCTGAGTTGTTCCGCGCCGGGCTTGCGCTTGGGGCCGAGGTCATCGCCCTGGGCGCGTGCTGGCCCAGCGTGCGTCAGGCGCACTGGCGGGCGTTACTGGTCGCGCGGGCGATCGAAAACCAGTGCATTGTCCTGGGCGTCAATAGGGTGGGAGACGACCCACCCAAGACCACCCTGGGTGTGGGGTTGACGCCCGGTCTGCATTACGCGGGAGGTACGGTCGCGGTTGGGCCCAAGGGTGACGTCCTGGGTGAGCTGGCAGACCAGTCGGGGGTTTTGAGCGTTGCGTGCGACCTAGGCGCAGTCCATGACTGGCGGGCCAAGTTCCCGGCCTGGAAGGACGCAGGGCTCTAGAACCACGACGCGTCGTCGCTCGTACGTGGGGGCGCGGGAGTTGCGCGAGAAGGCGTCAAAACTTACAAATTCGTTGTTTACACCAGCGCGTGTTGAAGTGTGTTTCCGGTCGTCCCGATAAGTGCTGTAACCGCCCGTGGACGGGCAGGCGAACACATCTACGCGCCGCGAGGAGCCGGATTGGTCCACACCATGCAACCCATCGAGGATGCGAAGTCGCGCGTGCTCATCGTGGACGACGCGGTGGAGGTCCACCGGTTGCTCCGCGCGCGGTTGAAGGACGACGATCTGGAATTCACGTCCGCGTTCAGCGCCAGTGAGGCGCTCGAGAAGGCGGTTTCGTGGCGGCCTGACCTGATCCTGCTCGATATCGTGCTGGGGGGGGACGATGGGCTCCGGCTGCTCCGCACGCTGAAGGCGGATGAACGCACGCGGGATGTCCCCGTGATCGTCCTGTCGGCCCAGCAATCTCCGGAGCAGAAGGTCCTCGCGTTCGACCTGGGCGCAGTGGACTACATCACGAAGCCGTTCGAAATGGTCGAGCTCCGGGTCCGACTCCGCGCGGCCCTGCGGGTGCATCAACTGGTGCAGATGCTCGCCGTCAAGGCGCAGATCGACGGGCTCACGGGGCTGTGGAACCGTGCGTTCTTCGACCACCGCTGGCGGGAGGAGTACGCCCGGTGTCAGCGACACCAGCACCCACTGTGCCTGGCGTTCATCGATATCGATCACTTCAAGCGCGTGAACGACAAGTTCGGGCACCCCGTGGGGGACCTGGTGCTGCAGAACGTCGCACGCGTCCTGCGGCGCGAGTGCCGCCAGAGCGATCTCGTGTGCCGGTACGGCGGCGAGGAGTTCGTGATTGTTATGCCGGATACGCACCCGCGCGACGCGGCGACGCTGTGCCACCGCCTGCGCGCGGCCATCGAGGAGATGGTCTGGTCGAGGTCGACGGAGCTCCACGTGACTGTTTCGATCGGTGTCGCCGGGTCCACGGGATCCACTGTTCTCAGCGTCGACCAGTGGGTAGAACTGGCGGACAAGAACCTCTACCTGGGCAAGCGGAGCGGTCGCAACCGTGTGGTTGTCACAGAGGTTCCCTCGGGGCCTGGCCTCACTGGTCGTGAGGCGGTCTAGGCCGTTCAGAAGACGATGGAAAGCAACTCGGCGGGCGTCTTGGCGACATGGTCGGGGCGTGTCGCGAGCAATTCCGCCTCGTCGTGCGCGCCCCAGGTCGCGGCGCATGTGCGCGCCCCCGCCGCCTTGCCCATGTGGATGTCGAATGTGGCATCGCCCACGACGAGGGTGGTGCCGAGGTCGGTGATATTCAGGCGTTCGGCCGCGACAAGCACAGTGTCGGGCTCCGGCTTGTAGCGCTGCACCTGATCGCTGCCAACGACAGTGGCAAAGTGGTGCAGGAATCCTACATGGCGCAGGTTCATTTCCGCCGGGCCGACGCGTTTACTGGTCACGATCGCCATGGGAACGTTCGCCCGTGCGCATGCGAGGAGGAGGTCGGCGACGCCCTCGAACGGACTCACGAGCGAGGGCGTCAGGCGTGCGTAGTGCGAGCGGTAGGTCGTGATGATGTCCTGCACTTTCGCCGCCGACAATGACACGCCCAGTCGAGCGGCGTGCGCCGGGATGGACCGCTCGAGCGGGATGCCCATCGTGGCACGAACGTCCTTTGCCGAGGGCTCTTCTAGGCCGTGCTCGCGGCAGGCGATTCGGAAACTCTCGACAATGCAGGCCGCCGAATCTATGAGCGTGCCGTCGAGGTCAAAGAGGATGGCGGAGCACTGCGGCAATCACGAGCAGCGTAGTGCGCCAAGGTGCCCGGGTTCCCGAGGGTCAGAGGCAGTTCGTACCGTCCCACCGGTTGAGACTTCGCGTGTCTGACCAGACCCAAAGTTGTCCTTGGACGACGAATGCGCGGAGTCCGAACCCCGACGGGGGTGCGGGGCCCGGGGTCCCACGATTGACCGTCCCAACTTGCCACACCGTGGTCGTCGGGCGTGAAGAGGCCGAAGGCCACGAGCCGGCCCTGGAAACTCTCAAGGTCCTGCACACCCACGCTGTCGAGTCGGGAGAGGCCGGGAACTGCGTGCCATTGCCCATTGACCAGCCGTGCGACGAGCACGACCTCCTCGGGATTGTGCACGAGATGAAGGGAACCTCCCGCGTACAGATCCCCGTTATGCACGGCGAGCGTGAGAACCCGGCCATCGGCGATGCCGGTTCCCAATCCCTCGATCGTGTCGCCGTTTCGCACCGCGACGCACATCGCCCGCGAAGTGCCGGCCACGGCAAAGTCGCCACCGAAGACGGTGCGGGGAGACGCCGGGCCGGCGCCGTCCGGGTCCCACTCCGTGATGCAATGAACGCGGGCGGAATCTCCGGATCCGACTCCGGCAATGCCGAACCCTGGCAGCCACTCGCCGCATTGGGCCACGCAGGTCACGGCCTTGAGCGATAGCACGAAGGCGGCCACGAAAGCATGAAGGCCAAGACGCATGAGGGCCTCCTCGTTTACGGGACATGGAATGGTACATTCATTAGTGCGGCATAGACCGGATGCAAAAACCCGCCTTGCGGCGGGCTTTGTTCGAACACTCATGCAACCGGCGTGGCCTGTTCAGGGGAATATGCCGCGGAGTTCGTACGCGGCCTTCAGGCGTTCCAGCGCGCCGATGTACGCCGCGGTGCGCAGGCTGCACTTGTACTTCTTGCGGGCGTCGCGGGCGCGCCGTGCGGCGGCGACCATGTGCTTGTTGAGCTTGCGGTCCACATCCTCAAGCTCCCACTGGACGCAGGTCTTGTTCTGGACCCACTCGAAGTAGGACACGGTGACGCCGCCCGCGTTGCACAGGATGGCGGGCATCACCTCGATGCCGCGTTCTTCCAGCACACGCTCCCCCGCCGGCGTGGTGGGGGCGTTGGCGCCTTCCGCCACGACCTTGCAGTGCAGCAGCTTGGCCTGCTCGGGCTGGATCATCTGCTCGAGCGCGGCGGGGACGAATACGTCCACCTTGCACCCGTAGAACTCCTCGGGCGTCGCCACGTCCGCGGCCTTGAAGCCCCGCACGCCGCCCACACGCATCACATGCTGGGCGAGAGCGTGGGCATCGATGCCCTGGTCGTTGATGAGCGCGCCGGTATGGTCCATGGCCGCGACCATCTTGGCGCCCTTGTCCTGAAGGATGCGGGCGGTCCACGAGCCGACGTTGCCGAAGCCCAGCACGCTGAACTTCATGTGACGGATGTCCACGCCGATCTCGGGGAGCATCTCGACGAGGGTGTCCACGACGCCCTGGCCGGTGGCCTTTTCCCGTCCCAGGCTGCCGCCGTACTCGACGGGCTTGCCCGTGATGACAGCCTCTGGCTGGTGTCCGCCGACCTCGGAGAGGAACGAGTAGGTATCGGCGATCCAGGCCATGTGCTGGGCGTTACTGCCGACGTCGGGCGCGGGGATGTCGTAGTCGGGCCCGATCTGGTGTGCGATCGCGGCGGTGAAGCGGCGGACGATGCGCTCCATCTCGCCCTTGCTGTGCTTGTACGGATCGACCTTGATGCCGCCCTTGCCGCCGCCGTAGGGGACGCCGACGAGCGAGCACTTCATGGTCATGAGGAACGCGAGGCTCTTTACGTCGTCCAGGTGCACGTCGTGGTGGAAGCGCAGGCCGCCCTTGTACGGGCCGAGAGCGTTGTTGTGCTGGACGCGGTAGCCCTTGAAGAGGCGGAAGTTTCCGTCGTCCATGCGCACGGGGAAGTGCACCATGATCTCGTTCTTGGGCTGCGCGAGGATGATCTTCATCTCGTGGGACAGACCCATGAGGTCCGCCGCCTGCAGCATGCTGCCGACCGTCTGGCGGTAGAGGTTGTTGGGATCGTCCTGGAAAGCGAGTTCGTGGAAGATCGGGTGATCGAACTCCTTGGGCCCCTTGCCGCCCTTGGCTGGGCTGCCGTTCTTGCCGGGCTTGCCGTGGGTGTTGGACGGTGCGGGTTTGGTTTTGGATGAAGCGGGCGTGGGGGCGCTGGCCATGTGCTGAAATCCCTTGGAATGGACGGAAAAACGGCGCGGGGGACAGGAATCCCGCCTGAGCCATGATACCCCGCGACCCCCCGTTTTCTTGGCTCATGAACGCAAATTCAGCGCTCCGCGTCGGAGGCCTGAAGGACCGCCTAACGTCGTGCCTCGCAGACACTTACCACACACCAAACGGACCGCGCTGCATGATCCTCTACGCCGCCGCTGACCTTATCTGGGCTTCCAAAATCAAGGCAACAGCCGACGCGCTGGGGCTGGCTGCCCGGCCCGTTCGGACGCCGGAGATGCTGACTGCCCGGCTGGCGGACACGCAGCCGACTGCTCTCATCGTGGACATGGACAAAGGGGATGAGGGGCTGGCGCTGATCCGGAAGGCACGGGCGGCGTTGCCGACGCTTCGCATCGTTGCGTTCGGTCCCCACGTGGCGAAGGAGTTGTTGCAGGCGGCGCGTGACGCGGGGGCGAGTGATGTGATGACAAGGGGGGCGTTGGAGCACAACATGGAGGATGTGCTGATTGCGCTCGCGGCTTCCTCCGGCGGGGCACCATCATCATGAAGGGCAAAGAAGTTGCAATCCTCGCAGTCGCGGGCGCAGTGGTCTCTGGTCTGGTCGTCTACGCCGCTGTCAGGTTTGTTCTCGGCCGACGAGCGGCCAAGCGCGCCGACGGGGGCCGGTGGGCGTCGTACGGAATCGAGCCGCGCGCACTGGGTGAGGTGAAGCCCAACGAGGACAACCCGCCGCGCGGTGGTATCGGCGGATATCAAGGCCGCCGATGTAAGCAAAGAAAAGCCCGTCCGATCCTCCCTCGGGATCGGACGGGTCGTGGTATGTGTCGGTTGATGAATTAGCTGCACGCTCCGCCAGAGAAGACCGTCAGGAACGCATCGATGTCTGACGTGTCAGGGAAGAGCCCGTCGTTGTTGAAGTCGATGTCCCCGCAGTTGCGAGTGGGGCAGGAGCCGCCGCTGAAGACCGTGAGGAAGTCGTCGATGTCGGCGGTGTCGGGGAAGAGGCCGTCGCCGTTGAAGTCAATGTCGTCGCAGGTGGGGGGCGGCGGGGGGTTGACGGTGATCAGGGCGCTGGCGCTCGTGTCGCTGCCGCAGACGTCGCTCACGATGCAGCGGTAGAACTCCTGGTCGTTCTCCACACAGTTGAGGACGTGGAGCGTGTTGGTGGTGGCGCCGGAGATCTGGTTGGCGGCGTTGGCAAGGTTGGAGTAGACGCCGTTGTGACGCTTCTGCCACTGGTAGGAGCGGTCGCCGTTGCCGGCGGCGATGCCGACGGTGAGCACGGCGTCGTCACCCTCGAACACGGCGACGCTGTCGGGCTCGTTGTTGATGACGGGCGTGGTGCAGGCGTTGTCCCAGGACTGGAGCGCCTCACGGACCTGCTCGCGGAGGCACTCGCCGAAGGACACCATATTGCCTGCTTCGTTGTTGTTGGAGACGTCGTTCACGAACGCGCTGGCGGTATACTGGCGGGCTGTGTCCAGGTAGTTGCCGAAGGAGAGGCTGCGGAAGGGGAGGCTCGCCCACCCCGCAGTGGACTGTCGCGAGAGGCCGTTGCAGTCGGTCGAGGAGCCGCCCTTGCCGCGCCACGAGACGGCCGCCTTGAAGGCGGAGATCTCGCTGCTGGTGAGGTTCGTGTCCCCAGCCTCGTCGGTGATGACAGTGCCCAGCGAGCCGTTACTGCCCGTGCCGTTGCTCATGATGTTGTGGAGGGTGTTTTCCCATGTGCCGCTGAAGATGGTGCCGTCGGCGATCATTTCGTAGAGGTTGCAGACGTCCCGCATGGACATGACGTTGTCGGGGGTCTGGCAGAGGCAGCCGATGCGGCGGTTGATCGAGGTGTGGGTGAGGCCGAGGTTGGCGGCGAATGCGTTGATGTTGGCCCGGCCAAAGCGGTTTTCGATGGCCATGGTGCGGCCGTTGTCGGAGTTGACGAGCATGAGGCCCATCGATGTCTGGAGTTGTTCCCAGACGCCGTTGCAGGGCGTGGTGCTGCTGGGGCAGGAGCCGGGGTTGCAGGTGTCGTTGACCCAGCACTGGTTGAGGAGGCTGTCGTTGCCGGCGGCGCACTGGTCGATCGCGTACGCGGCGTGCAGGATCTTGATCATGCTCGCGGGCTCGGCGTCGAAGTCGTCGTTCAGGCCCGCGACCTCGCCCACGCCCACGCGCTGAGCGTGGAAGCCGTAGATGCCGTCGGAGAGCGCGGCGTCCATCATCCCGCGGAGGCGGCGGGTCTGGGCGTTGGAGTTGTCCACCATCGCGATCGCGTAGCGGGTGCCGCTGGCGGTGCTGTAGCGATGGAGGCAGGTGAGGCGTGCGCCGTTCTGGTTGGTGAGGAAAGAGACGTCAGCGGAGGTCGCGTTGTAGTACCAGGCCTGGAGTCCGGGGTTGTCGCCCACCATGATGACATTGAAGAGCATCGGGCTTGTGTCGACAACGTCAAGGTCGATGATGCGGGCGCCGTGCTGCGAAAGCGCGGTGTTGATCGCCGCGGCGTCCACGCCGAAGAGCCACCAGGAGTCCTGCTGGTTGTTGCCGGAGTTGGGGACGCCGACGATGCTGTAGCGCGTGCCCGCGGCGGACTGGTAGACGTCCACGTCGATGGGGCGGAGGTTGTGGGCCGCGGGCCACGCGGTGAGCTGCGCCCACGTGAGGCCGGTCTCCCAGTCCCAGCCCGGGGCGGCGGTCGCGCCGGCATTGTCCACGACCAGCGCTGAGTACGTGCCGAGGCTGGGGTCGATCACTTCGAGGTCGATGATCCGGTTGTTATTCAGGTTGCAGGCAGTGTCGATAAACAGCCCACTGACGTTCCAGTATGCGTCCATGCCGGTGGCGGCGTACTCGCCGGTGTTGCTGACGAAGATGACGTCGTAGTTGCCGCCCGTGGGCTGGATGTTGAAGGGGCGGCGGTTGTTGTTGGTCATCTGGCTGTCAATAAACGCGCTGGTTGCGCCGTAGTAGTACCACCAGCCGGTGGGCGTGTCGTTGATGCGGTCATTCTGGGCGAGCAGCGTTGGGGACGCTGCGGCGGTGATGCAAAGCATGGGGATCAAGTTTCGGGCCATAAAAGTCTCCTTCTTCGTGCGGCGGGTGTTCGCGGGGATCGGCTGGGGGCCGCTGCCCGTCGGTGGCTACGCCGGGCCGTCGCGGGGTTTGACAGACGAACCACAAATTTCCAATGGAGGCTCCCATCGGGCCGCGGAGTTGCGCGGGGTTGGGGTATGCTGGGAATATGCACACGGGTCAAACGACGCGTGGAACGCTGCTGGGCCGCATCCGCGATGGGACGGACGAGGTCGCGGCGTGGCGCGAACTCGATTCCACCTACCGCGAGATGCTGCTGCGTTTTTGCCGTTCCCGTGGGCTGCAGCACGCGGACGCGGAGGATGTGGTTCAGCAGGTCTTCGCCCGGCTGGTGAATGGCCTGAAGAAGTTTGAATATGACCGGTCCAGGGGACGCTTCAGGGATTATGTGTACCGCTGTGTCCGCAATGCGATTTCCGATTGGGTGGGGTGTCAAAGCCGGACCGTTGCGGGCGTAGTCGGTCTTTGTGGCGTGGTGAAGGAGGAGCAGGAGTGGGTGGATTCATTCCATCAGGAGTGGGTGGACCACCACTTCCGGTGCGCGATCGCGGAGGTGGAGAAAACCGCCGACCCGCAGAGCATCGAGGTGCTCCGGGCGACGTTGGCAGGACGGACTGTGAAGGAAGTCGCGGTGACGCTCGGGATGCAGGAAATGGCGGTCTACAAGGTGCAGCAGCGGATGCGTGACCGGCTGCGTGCGCGGATCGCGGAGCAGGTTGCGGAGGAGGACAGCGAGTGAGCGACCCGCACCCACAACCGCCGCCAGCCGACCAGGGGCGTGGCCCGGCCAATGACGCGATCCTTGATGAGCGGTTGACGCGCGACTTTGGCTTTGATTCTGATGAGTGGCAGGCACGGGCGCGCCGAGCATCACGTCCCGGCGTGCCGCTGGGGTCAATGGGCCAGTACGAGCTCACGCTCGAGCTGGGCCGCGGCGCGCAAGGTGTGGTGTACAAGGCCGTTCAGCCGGGCACGGGGCGCGTGGTGGCTCTCAAACGCCTGGGAGCGGGGCTGCCGCCCGCGGAGCGCGATATTGAGCACATGCGCCGGGAGGTGCGCGCCGCGACGCGTCTGAGCCACCCCAATATTGTCACTGTCTACGCGACCGAGACCATCGACGGGCACGCGGCACTCGTGATGGAGTATGTCCAGGGGATCGCGATCGACCGCTGGGCGGATGAACAACGCGGCAAGGCGGAAAAGTCCCGCGCTGGTACTACCCCGCTCCTCCGTTGCTTCCTCGGAGTGTGCGACGGCGTCGAGCACGCGCACCGACGGGGCGTTATCCACAGGGACATCAAGCCCTCCAACGTGCTCGTGACGGCGGACGGCACGCCGAAGGTACTGGACTTTGGCATCGCCCTCCTGACCGACCACCTGAAGGCCCAAACCACAGCGACCGGCTTCGCGGGCACGCCGGCCTATGCAGCGCCGGAGCAGGTGCTGGGCACGCGAGAGCGCGATGACACGCGCTGCGACGTATATGCATTGGGCGCCGTGCTGCGCCGCATGGTGACCGGGGAGGAGCTGTTCGGACCCGGCGCCAGCATGGCGCAGATCGTCGACGTTGCCCGGTCCGGGACACGCATCCCCGCTTCCCGCAGCAACCCGTTATTGCCCCGGGACCTCGACTGGATCATCCTGAAGGCGATGGCCCCCGAGCCCGATGGCCGGTACCAGTCCGTCGGTGCGCTGGCGGACGACGTACGTCGATTCCTAGAAGGGCGGACCATCGCCGCGCACCCTCCAACGCTGCGGTACCAGGCTGGCCGGTTCGTCGCCCGGCACACGATCGCCTGTTCGCTCGCGGGCATCGCTGTCGCGGCGGTACTCACACTGTCCGCGCTGTCCACCATGCAGGCGATCAGCCTCTCCAAGCGCGGGGAGGAGTTGGCCGGTGCGCTCCAGGCCGAGCGCGCGGCGACGGCGACGGCGGTGGTGGCGCGGGTTCACGCGGAAGAACAGCAGCGAGTCGCGAGTGCCGAACGGGACCGCCAGCAGGCGATCGCGGCGTACCTGCTCAACGTCGCAGATGGTGTGGCGGAAAACAGCGCAGGGCGACTCAACGTGCCCGTCGAAGACCTCGGGAACTGGTTCGAGGGAGCCCAGGGCGCATTGGACCGCGTCGAAGACCCGGTGGTGCGGGCACGGCTTCATCTTGGCCTGAGCGAGATGCGCCGGGCCTCGGACGACGTAAAGAAAGCGCGGTGGCATGCGCAGCAGGCACTCAGCCTGCTTCCGGCGTCCGGTCAGGAACGGCTGCGTCTGCGCGCATTGATCCGCCTGTGCGCCAACACGAATTCCCAGGTTCGCGACGGCGAAGCGGCGATCGCTTTCATGCGTGAGGCCGGGCTTTCTGAAGAGCCGATCGCGGTCGAGGCGTGGAGACAACTCGGCACATGCTACCAGCGTGCCCGGCGTACGGATGATGCATTAAAGGCCCTGGAAGACGCTGCGAGCGTGGCCACAAAGTTGCGGTTGGGGAAGGAAGTGGAAGCGCAGATCGTGAGCGATGAGGCGGTGGTGCTCTGGCGTGGGGGACGGGTGGACGAGGCGATGAGCGCGGGCGAGCGAGTGCTCGCGCTCTTGACGCCCGAAGAATCGGCCGGCAGCGAGGCGGCGCGCAAGGCCGCCATCGCGATGGGCGAAGTGTCGTTCGCGAAAGGACGCTACGAGGACGCCGAGCGGTACTTTGGCAGCGCCTCCGCGTGGTCACGCGCAAGCCCGGGCGACGGCCACATCGGAACCCGCAACGCCATGCGGTGGCACGCGCGGGCGCTGCACGAGTTGGGCCGATACGAAGAGGCGGCGGCTCTGTACGAGCGCCTTTTGCAGCTTGTGCCCCCCGGGCACGAGGCGGCGGATGTCGGCGTGTGGTGGGTGCGATTCCGATACGGTGCGACGCTGCTGGGCCTTGGGCAGACACAGGAAGCGCGCCGGCAGTTGTGCATGGCGGTGTCGAAGGGGCTTGACAGGGGATACAAGCCCCCCAGCGGCGAACTCGCTCAAATGGTCGATCGGGCCGAGCGGGCCCTGCAGGCCACGAACCTGAGGTTTACGCCCGAACTCAAGAAGCAACTGGGCGATATGGACTGGCTGGTGGACTTTGTGGGGGGCAAACTTGCTGCCGGGGCAGGGCAATCCCCGGCGGAGGAGCCTGTCGAACATTAGGGCGACACCTACCCTCGATACCACCCCGAACCGGAGGATTCCATGAAGACCCGCCTTTCGTGCACACTTGCCGCCGTTCTCTCACTCGCCGCGTGCTCTTCCAGCAAGCACACCGTCGGCTTTGCCGTGGACGGCATGGCGTGCGCGAACTGTGCGAATGAGGTCGCGCACCATCTGGAGACGGTGCCGGGAGTGAAGAGTGCGAAGGTGGACTTTGCTCGCAAGTGGGCCACCGTCAACCTGAACCCGGATCAGCCCGCTTCGATGGGGGCGCTCCAGTCCGCGGTCGCCGACTGGCGCAAGGAGCACATGGGTGCCGAGGTCGACCCCGCCTGCGAGAACCCCGAAGCGCGGAAACAGCTCATGGAGCAGGGCAAGTAGGCTGGTTGTCCACATTCCTATCCTGTCGCGATGATCAGGAACTTGTTCCAATTCCGGGCGTGTATTGCTGCCGTTGTGATTGCAGCGGGCACATGCGCTGGTCAGGTCAAGATTGTGGACCCCGGTACGTCACCTGCACGCGTGACAGCAACGCCCGGTGCGCGGGCACAGCAGCCGAGTCCTCAGGCACCCGCTCAGGAGCCCCCGCTCCGCCGTGCGATGACGCCTGACGAAGAGTCGATGGCCTCCGCGCGGCGGGCGCTCGCGGAGGACAAGCCCTCCCGTGCTTTGTCGCAATTGGATTCGTGGATCGATAGGCACGACAAGTCTCAGGGTGCACCGTCCCCGTTCCTTCCCGAAGCCCTCTACCTCCGCGGCAACGCCAAGCTCGCAATGGGTAGCGAGTACGACGCCCTCTACGACTACGAGGACGTCATCCAGAACTTCCCGGAGAGTGAGCAGTTCGTGCCCTGCCTGGAGCGCGAGCTTCAGGTCGCCCGGCTGTACCTGGGTGGGCGGAGCAAGCCCAGCAACATCTTCGGCCTGCGACTCGACAACGGCAAGCCCCTTGCGGAAGAGTTGATACTCCGCATATGTGAGCGCCTGCCCGGGAGCCGCCTCGCGGAGAACTCGCTGCTCGAACTCGCGGACTTTTACGCCCGAACGCGGGACCTGGAACTCGCCGCCGAGACGTACGATGTGTTCCTCCGCCTGTACCCCCGCAGCGACCAGCGATCCTTGGCCATGCAGCGCCGCGTGTATTCCAACATCGCCCGCTTCAAGGGCCCCGGCTACGACACCGCGACCCTGAAGGACGCGATGGTGCAGATCGACGAGTTCCAGCAGGAGTTCCCTGCCGAAGCGCAGCGCACCGGCGTGAGCGACGCGCTGCAGGCACGCGTGGACGAGTCCGCCGCCGCGGGGCTGCTGAAGAACGCCCTGTGGTATGTGGACAAGGGAGACGACGTATCGGCGAGGCTCACGCTCACGCGGCTTATCAAGCGGCATTCCAAGACAGGGGCCGCGCAACAGGCGGTCACGCTGATACAACAGATCGACGCACGCCGGGGTGCCGCGCCGGCGGAGGCCGCCCAGTGATAACGACCCGGCTGTTCCTCTGCGCCGGGGGTGCCCTCATCCTGTGCGGCGCGCTTGCCTCGTGCGCGAGCGACCCGCACCGGGGATACGCGTTCACGTCCAAGGCCCTCCCCGATGGGGTGCGTTCGGTGAGCGTACCGGTGTTTGGGAACACCACGATGCAGCCGGGCGTCGAAGCGCAGCTCACGGAGGCGATCGTCAAGCAGGTGCAGGCGACGACGCCGCTCAGGGTCGTGCAGCGATCAGACGGAGCGGACAGCACTCTGGCGGGCGTCGTTACGGATGTGCAGATGCACCGCCTTTCGCTCGCCTCCGGCACAGGCCTGGTGCAAGAGGTTGCCGTCACACTCACGGTGGACTTCGAATGGCGGGACAATCGCACAGGGAAGGTGCTCGCCGCGCGGCGTCGCTTTGCCGCGAGTGATTCATTTGTCCCCGCGCGTCCCACGGGCGAACGCATGGAACTAGGCCAGACCGCCGCCACCGAACGCATGGCTCAGTCGATCGTGGGTCTGATGACCGACACGTGGTGACAAGGGTCGACCCAGTGTGCCGGCGAGAGCGGCGCGCAGCCGTTCTACACTCATATGAGTTTGCCGCCACCTGATTTCATGTGTTCCGCGGAAGCTTGGTGCATCCGCTACGCACAAACGCCGAAAATGCACGTACTGGTTGTGTCCCCCAGCGACCTGCAACATCGAACACACCGGCACGTACCACTCATGCTTATGCGCGAACAGACATTGACGAACTCCCGCCGCCCCACGCTCGCCCAGCGCATCGCCGGGTCTTGGCGGCTCCTGATGGGCGAAAACAATAACCTCAATAAGAACGGAGCCCCCGGCCCGTCTGGTGGGGGGGGTGGAAACTCCCGCGACGGGAAGCGTCCGCCCATCCCCGCGGGCATGCAGCCAGGTCGCGGAATCTTCGGCCTCATTTCCATCCTCATCCTCGGCGTGCTCCTGTTCGCGATGTTCAGCAGCCAAGGGCGCGGGCAGGAGATCACCCTGCAGGAATTCCGCGAGCGATGGGACAACGGTCAGATCGATAAGAACAGCGTCGTGATACGCGACACAACGGTGACGGCGAACGCCACCGGCGGCAAGGAGGGAGGACGCACCTCCGTGTACGTTTCTTTCAATGAGGCGTCGAAGGACGTCGTCACCCGGGAGATCAGCAAGGTCACGGGCGGGAGCTTTCATTCCCGCTCGATCGCAGGCTGGGTCCAGTTCCTGCTCTTTGTGGGCCCCCTCGTGGTCGTCGTCTTCCTCTTTTGGTTCTTCATCGCCCGTGGCCTCCGCAATGCCGGCGGTGGGGGAGGCATGCTCGGCAACTTCGGCAAGAGCCGCCACCGCACGCTCTCCAAGGAGATGACCGGCGTTACATTCGCTGATGTGGCGGGCATCGAAGAGGCGAAGGAAGAAGTCACCGAGATCGTCGAGTTCCTCAAGAACCCCAAGAAGTTCACAAAGCTCGGGGGGCGTATACCCAGGGGTGTCCTCCTTGTCGGCGACCCCGGTGTGGGCAAGACGCTCCTCGCAAAGGCGATTTCCGGCGAGGCCGACGTCCCCTTCTTCAGCATCAGCGGCAGCGACTTTGTCGAGATGTTCGTGGGCGTGGGCGCCAGCCGCGTGCGGGACCTCTTCAAGCAGGCCAAGGAGTCTGCCCCCTGCATCATCTTCCTCGATGAAATCGACGCGGTGGGCCGTAAGCGAGGCGGCGGGTTTACCACCGGTGGCCACGACGAACGCGACCAGACCCTGAACGCCATCCTTGTGGAAATGGACGGCTTCCAGCCCGCCGACGGCGTGATCGTCATCGCCGCGACCAACCGCGCCGACGTGCTGGACCCCGCGCTTATCCGCCCGGGCCGCTTCGACCGCCAGGTGCATGTACCCCTGCCCGACGTCAAGGGCCGGCTCGAAATCCTGACCGTCCACGCCCGCAAGGTCAAGCTCGGGCCCGATGTCGAACTCGAGCGCATCGCCCGCGGGACGCCCATGTTCAGCGGTGCGGACCTTGCCGCCATCATCAACGAGGCCGCGATCGCCGCCACGATGCAGAACAAGGACTTCGTTGAGCACGTGGACCTCGAGGAAGCACGCGACAAGGTGAAGTTCGGGCGGGCCAAGAAGAGCCGAGTGCGTGAGAAGGACGAAAACCGGCTCGTGGCCTACCACGAGGCCGGCCACGCCGTGCTCCAGGCCCTCCTCAAGGACGCCGACCCGCTGCACAAGGTCACCATCATCCCACGCGGGGGCATGGGCGGCGCCACGTTCTCCCTGCCCGAGAAGGACCGCATGGGTTTCAGCATCAAGTGGCTCAACGCCACGATGCGTGTCATGTGCGGCGGGCGCATCGCCGAGCAGAAGGCCATGAATGACGCCACCAGCGGCGCCGCGATGGACATCGCGCAGGCCACAAACCTCGCCCGCGCGATGATCACCGAATGGGGCATGAGCGACAGGCTGGGCTTCGTCCGCTACGCGGGTGCTGACTCCCGCGAGCTCGTCATGCCCGACAAGGACTACAGCGAGCAGACCGCGGAAATGATCGATCAGGAGACAAAGCGTCTGGTGGACGAGGCCTACGCCGACGCGCTCCGCCTCCTGGAAGAGCACTGGGCCAAGGTCGTGGCCGTTGCGGAAGCACTGCTCAAGTATGAAACACTGTCCGGCGACGACGTCCACCGCCTCATGCGCGGCGAGGCGCTCGGCAAGCCCAGCATCGCCGACATGCTCGCGAGCGTGAGCAAGCCCAAGGACACGATGAAGCCCGCCGGGAGCGGGCCCACGCCCGAGATCCCGCCCGGTGCATTGCCAGCGGGGGCCTAAAGAATCCCGACCTCTCACAACGCCCGGCGCTGCTGCCGGGCGTTTTTCTTTGAATTGAACCAACAAAATCCGCCGTGAACGGTGTCCTTTCTGTGCGGGCGACAACACACGTGGCGCCCCGCGCGTACAACCCGAAAGGATGGTCCTCATGGTGTTCCTGCCAACTTCACCCCGCCCTGTGCAACGCACGATCCACGCACTCGCACTCGCCGCCGCACTGGCACTGTCCCTCGTCGCGCCTGTGACGGCCGCGGTGCAGCCCGCGGGCTACGTCCCGCGTGAGCAGCGGAACGGCGCGATGAAGTACTGGGAAGCATGGGCGATGTTGCCCGCGGACCTCTCAAAGAAGATTTCCGATGTCGATTGGGACGCCCTCAAGGGATCGACCGAGTGGGACAAGCTCCCCGAATCCTTCAAGGCCCTTCAGGACGAACCCGTAGAGTCGGTCGCGAACGCGATCGAAAATGCCGCCGGGTATCCGCGCTGCAACTTTGAGCTCCAATGGGAGGACGGCGTGATGACGCTGATGCCGCACCTTTCAAGGATGAGGGCCGGCGCGCGCCTCATGCGTGTCGCCGCCCGCATGGACCTGGCGCATGGGAAGGCCGATGCCGCCGCCCACCGCACAGCCATCATCTTCAAGACCGCCCGCGACACTTCGCAGGACCCGGTCCTTATCTCGTCGCTGGTGGGCATCGCCATCGCGGACCTCGCCATGAGCGAGGTCGAGGCGGAGATTGAATCGGGGAAACTCACAGCCGCCGCGAAACGAGAGCTGCTCGACGCACTCCGCGCGGTGAACACCCAAGACCCCATGAACACACGCGCCAGCATCCAGGGCGAGCGCGACGCGTTCATACCCTGGATCGCCAAGCAGATGCAGACCGAGGAGACACTCAAGTCCCTGCGCGAACTCGCCAACATCGAATCGGGTGTGAAGAAGGAGGACGCCGACGCGTACTTCGGCAAGCTCGACAAGCCGAAGTTCGACAGCGACCTGAAGCGCATCGACACCGCCTACGCCGAGCTCCTCACGCTGTGGGACAAGCCCGATGCGAAGAATGAGCTCGACGCATTCTCCAAGAAGATCGACAGCGGCGATTACGGCACACTGGCCCGCTTCTTCCTGCCTTCCATCGGCAACGCCAAGGCCGCCCAGGACAAGTTCAAGAAGCGTCTGGCCGACACGATTGACAAGGTCGAGAAAGCACCCGTCGGGAAGTGAATTGTCCCCTGAAGTCAAGCTCCCCGCACTCTCTATGCAGCGCGACGACCACACACTCCTGCTTGCGATGCACCGCGGCGATCAGACCGCCGCCGTCGCGTTGTGGGGGCGCCACGCGTCGTCGCTGCGTGCGTACGCGAGGGCCATCCTGCCATCGGCCGATGCCGACGACGCGGTGCAGGATGCCCTGCTGCGGGCCCTCCGCTGCGATCACGCCACCCTGGCGAATGTGCGAGATGTGCCAGCGTGGCTCGCGACTCTGGTGCGTCGCTCGTCGCTCAACCGCGTGCGTGAGGCACGCCGGCGCTTCGTGAGGGAGCGTGCGTCCGCGGGGGGCGGAGGCGATGGAGCCTCCGATGTGGAAGCTGTTGGCCGCGCTGTGGCCTGCCTGCCACGCCGCCTGAGAGAGGTCGTCGTCCTCCGTCATGTGTGCGGCCTGACATTTGCGCAGTGCGCTGTCGCGCTCTCCGTGAACCAAAATACCGTGGCAAGCAGGTACAGGGAAGCGACGGAGTGCCTGAGGTTGTCGCTGAAACAACCGGTGGTTCCACAGCGAGCGACGCAAGCCGAGCGCATGCCGTCAGAACGAACGGAGGTGGTGCATGGATAACGATACCCGCCACACAACCCATTCCCTGGAGCAAGGACTGGACGCTTGGGGTCAATCGGTTGCTCAAGCCCCTCCGCCGCCGCTACCCCACGCCCTCCAGCATGCCGTGCGAGGGCAGGCATCTCAGCACAAAGGCCGTGCAGTGACCATCGCGCTGTGGACAGGCTCCCTTGCGGCCGCCGCCATACTGACCGTCATGCTGATGCGTCCGCAGCCCGCGCCGCAAGTGGCGCCACCCATTGTGCAATCGCCCGCGGCCTCCACGCCCCGCGCGGCGCAGCCCACAATGGTGCTGCTGACGCGCGCCAATCGTTCGTTCGATGTCGCTCACTTGCGGCTCATCGACACACCCAATGCGCACACGACCACGCAATCCGACACCGTCTACACCCCGCGGGACGCTCATGCGGCCCTGCAGCACCCGGAAGCGTTGTGAGCACTACCGCCGCCGGCGGGGAACCACAAGCACTGCCCCGGCCAGACCCAGCACCGCCGTACCTGGACTGGGCACCACCCCCTCGCTCACGGCGTAGACGCCGTAGCCATTGAACGACTCGACGATCTGGGCGCCCGCGAGTCCACCGGTGGTCAGGATCGATGTCCCGCCGTTCTGCGACCTCAGGAACGTGCCCGTGATGCCGCTGAAGATTGGGTGTGTGCCCGCGACGGTGTGCCCGTAGATGCCGTTGCCCCCGCCTAGGCCGCCGCCCAGCTGCTCGCTGAACTTGAGGCCCACACTCTCAAGGAACGGGTTGAGGGTGGCCACTTCCACGTCCGTCCGTGGGCCCATGCCGGCCCACACGTACACACCGCCACCCTGCTGCACGTACTGCGTCAGGTCCGCAGGGTTCTGGAACGCGTAGGAGTGGTCAAAGTCCAGCGACGTGAACACCGCGTTGTACTGGGCAAGTTGAGTGAAGGTCTGGTCGTGCGCGCTGGTCACGGTCACGCTGTACCCAGCGTCCGCAAGGGCCTGCGAAACCACGGGCGAAATATCGTGGCGGGCGTCCAGCGTGCTCGACTGCACCAGCAGGATGCTCTTGCCGGAGGGGCCCTCGCCCATCTGCTGAGCGGTCAGCCACGAGGCGATGTTCAGCGCGAGCCGAGACTCTGTTGCGCCCGCCTTGGTTGACGAGAGCGTGTTGGCGTCGTGACCAACGACGACGCGACCGCTGATCGTGGTAGCGCCCGCGAAGGACGCCGCCGCGGCGATCACCAATGTCGCCACCGCGCAGGAGCGAACAAAATGCGCACCCATGGCCCAGTCTCCGGATGTCAGCCACGCACCGGAGAACATGCACCAGGAAAGCGCTGCGGCAAGGAAAGTCGCTGGAAAATCACGACAAACACGCCTGCGTGGCCGCGCGGTACGCGCCGCAGTGCACGATAACCCCGCGCGGCACCCCGCGCCGGGGGGAAGGCCCGACGAGCATCAAGAGCCTCGCCCTCAGAAGGGACTCGAAAGCTGAATCAACGGTGGCGCAGCGTGAGCGGGGCCTACTCGTACTTCTTCCCGCGAACCTTTACCCACCCGCCGCTGAACTTGCCGTACTGCGGCTTGTGCGTGAAGTGAACCTTCCCGCCCTGCTCCGTCCAGACATATTCGCCGCGCACCTCGATGGTGTCTCCGGCCTGCAGCGGCACACGATCCGACAGGTCGATGTTGTGCGCGACCATGACGGAGTGCCCGTCCGGCGTGTCTGCGAGGAACCGCTGGTGGCGGGGCGGGTCGTCGTCGTCCGAGAGCAGCTTCTTGACCTTGAGACTCCCCTCCACCCACACACCGTCCCGCTTCTTCGAATAAAGGTCGTCGATGTCGTTCGTGCTCGCCGGCGGCTTGGACGCACGCTCCGCCGCGGTCAGTGAAGAGTCGGACTCATTCGCGTCCTCGTCCGTGGTTGACGTTGTCGCCGTAGAGGGGTTCTTCGCGGGCTCAACATTGTTCGATGAAGGTTGGCGTGTGGGAGCATTGTTTGCAGGAGCGGATGCGACCGGACCTGTGGCGGTCCCGCTCGGGCCCGCGTTGCTCTTGATCCATCCCTTCTGCTGGGCGATCCACAGCAGGCCCGCGCTAATGACAAGGAGTGCGGTGACCCACAAGGGCCTCTTGCCGCGCATGAGGTTCTGGGTGGGGACGGGGTTTGCCATGGCATGTTCCTCGCGTGTTCTTCACTGACACCGATTGTCCTGCGGTGTTCCCGCTGCCTTGAATCTTGTCAATAGGCGACCGGCTTCTCCGCCGCCCTGCGGAGTTTCTCACGCAGGCCCGGCGCGTCGGGCACCTGCTGGGAAAGGCAGTGCACCGACCCCAGCCCCCAGATCAGCTGCCGGGAATCCACCGGCACAACCTCAAGGTGCGGGAGCGCCCGTTCCAGCGTCCGCTTGCACTCACGCCACCGGGCATCGTTCCCAAACTGGGGCACCAGCACCGCCCCGTTCACAAACAAGAAGTTCATGAAGGTTGCTGGGCAGCGCTGACCCTCATACTCCACCCGTGCCGGCATCGGTATCGTCACCACCCGGAACGGCGAACCATCCTGATCGCGGGCGTTGAGCAGCTTCGCGAGTGCACGCATCGTCTCGCGGTGGTTCCTGTCCCGCTTGTTCTCTTCCACGCCTATGACGACGGTAATGGGGGAAAGGAACCTCGCGAGGTCATCGATGTGCCCGTCCGTGTCGTCACCCTCGATACCTTCCGAGAGCCACATGATGTGCTCCTGCCCGTAGTAATCCAGCAGGGCACGCTCGATCTTCGCGCGGGATACTCCCGGGTTCCTGTTTCTGTTCAGGAGGCACTGCGACGTGGTCAGGATGGTCCCCGCGCCATTGAACTCAACGCTCCCGCCCTCCATGACCACCGGCGCGTTGAACACACGCAGCCCCGCACGTTTCGCGATCCGCGTCGGCACTGCGTCGTCGTCGTCCCACGGCGGATACTTGCCGCCCCACGCGTTGAACTTCCAGTCGACGACCGACGCCTGTTTCCCTTTCAACACAAAGGCCGGCCCGTGATCCCGGCACCAGCACTCGTTCGTCTTGACATAATGGAAGTACACGCGGCGTGAAGGCCCCCGCAGCAGCCTCTTTGGCACTCCATGTGTGCTGAGCAACGCGAGCACAATGCGCTGCCAGTTTTCATTCATTACGTTGATATGCACGTCCTGGCGGAGCGCGACCTCCCGGATGATCCCCCCGAGATCGCGCGCAATCATGTGGTAGCGGCCCGGGAACGAGATCCCTTCGGGGCGTGGCCACGAGAACCATGTTGCGCACTGCGGCGCGAATTCGGCGGGGAAGGTGTAGCCGAGCGAGCGGGGCGTTGCCACATCACACCCCCGCCCCAAAACGCCTGGTGATCCCGCCGTACGCGTCAACGCGTCGATCCCGCAGGAACGGCCAGTGCGTCCGAGCAAATTCCACCTTGTCCATGTCGCAGCCGACCACAACCACCTCTTCCTTGCCCACGCTCGCGCGGTGCACAACCTGCCCGTTCGGAGACGCCACGAAACTCTGCCCCCAGAACTCAATCCCGTCCTTGCTCACCGGCTTGCCATCACTCCCCAGGATGTGCTCCCGGCCGATGCGGTTGGGCGCGCACACATAGCAGCCGTTGGCGATCGCGTGCGCCCGCATAGCTGTCTCCCAGCTCTCATGCTGCGCGACGCCGTACTCCTTCTTTTCCTTGGGGTGCCAGCCGATGGCCGTGGGGTAGAACAGGATCTCCGCGCCTTGCATCGCGGTGAGGCGGGCGCCCTCGGGGAACCACTGGTCCCAGCAGATGAGCACGCCAATCGTCGCGAACCTGGTCTTCCACGCCTTGAACCCGCCGTCCTGCCCGGCGTCCCCCGGCGTGAAGTAGAACTTCTCGTAGTAGAGCGGGTCGTCCGGGATGTGCATCTTGCGGTACGTGCCCAGGAGTGATCCGTCAGCGTCGATGATCGCGGCGGTGTTGTGGTACAGCCCCGCCGCGCGACGCTCAAAGAGCGCGGCAACGATCACAATCCCCAACTTCCTCGCCAGTTTGCAGCACGCGTCCGTCGTGGGGCCGGGGATTGACTCAGCGAGGCTGAAGAACCGGTGGTCCTCGCACTGGCAGAAGTACTGGCTCGTGAACATCTCCTGCGTGCAGACCACCTTCGCGCCCGCCTTCGCGGCCTGCTCGATGAGCGCAAGCTGCTTCCGAACGTTCTCGCGCTGGTCTTCCACGCACGACATCTGAGTGATGCCCACAGGCACGATGGAACCGCCCGACTTTGTCCTCCCAACGGCCATGCACAATCCTCCAAAGCCCCGCGCAATCGCGCGGAGGGGTTACAGCGTAGCGCTCCATGCGACTTCTACCGATCACCGACCTGCCTGATCCTCGCGCGGTCTTACTACCCTTCCCCGTGCCGGAACTCCCGGACATAACCGTGTTCGCCGAGGCTCTGCGACGTCGTGTGACCGGCCAGATTTTGGAACGCGTCCGGATTTTTAGCCCCGCGTTGCTCCGCACCTTTGACCCCGCCATCGACGACGCAGAAGGCAAACAAGTCACGGGCGTCTCACGCCTGGGCAAGCGCATCGTGCTCCGCCTGAACAACCAGACCGCGCTCGTCATCCACCTGATGATCGCCGGGAGGTTCCGCTGGAGCGACCAGCAGGCGACCGCCTCAAAGAAAGGTAAAATCAATCTTGCGCAGTTCGTCTTTGGCAACGGCACGCTCACGCTGACGGAGGCAAGCCAGCTCAAGCGTGCCTCCTTGCACTGTGTGCGAGCCGCCGACCTGGATCTGCACGACCCCAAGGGCCTGGACGTGCTCTCCTGCACGCCCCCAGCCTTCGCGCAAACTCTTCAGGGCTCAGGCCGCACCCTCAAACGCGCTCTCACGGACCCCCGCCTCATCGATGGCATCGGCAACGCGTATTCCGATGAGATCCTGCACGCCGCCCGCCTGTCACCCACGCAACGCGCCACCAACCTCGGCGACGATGAGCTACTTCGCCTCCACGCAGCGGCGAAGTCCACCCTGGAACACTGGACCAAGACACTCCTCCTGGAGTTCGGCCTGAACGATCCTGGCTCTCTCGGCCGGTTCCCGGGCCCGGGCGACATCACCGCCTTCCGCCCGGACTTCGCCGTCCATGGCAAGTTCCGCAAGCCTTGCCCGGTCTGCGGCACGCCCGTGCAACGCATCGTGTATGCGGAGAACGAGTGCAACTACTGTCCGAAGTGCCAGACCGGTGGCAAGGTCCTGGCTGACCGCTCGCTTTCGCGTCTGCTCAAGGACGACTGGCCCCGCACAATGGAGGAGCTCGAAGCGTTGTAGCAGCAGTCCGCCCTGCACGCTCCGTCAGCTCACCGCTTGAGTGTGAACAACCTCGCCTTCTTGCCGTCCACGCCCATGACCCAGATTCCCGGCCGCTCGTCGCCATCAGTCCACGTGCGGTAGCCCCGGAACACAAACAGCGAGCCGTCTGCGCTGAGGTCCATCTCCTCTCCCGCCACAACACAGCCGGGCACATCAGTGCTTTCCTTGTTGCTCACATCCTCATCCACAAAGGTGGCCAAGCCCCGTTCTGATCCGGGCTCGGCCGCCATCCACGCCACGTACTGAAACTTGCCCTTGACGAGCCGCATGGCCATCGGCCACGTCGCTTGGTCTTCGTCATGCCGGTGAAGCACTGGCGTCAGACCCTTGTCCGTGATGCTTGTCATCATCCAACCCTTGGCACCCTGGACGAGCGCGCCCTGGGCGTCCACCGGCCTGCTGCGCGCCACGATGAACCGCGCCTTCCCAGGCCACGCCACCGGACATCCGGGCTCAAAATCGCTGCCGAGCAGTACCTCCTCGTTCTGTCCAGAAGGGCCGGCACTGATCAGCTCACGCGATCCGTCCGCCCGGACACGGACGAAGATCACACCCGTGTCGTCCCCTGAAAACACAGGTTCGACGTCGTCCACGTCGTTCGTTGTGACGCGCACGCGCCCACTCCCGTTGGCGTTGCACACGAACACCTCGCGGTCGTCCTCCATGTCCACGCTCGCCTCGAAAATAACCTGAGTGCCGGATGAGTTCCACCGCGGGCGACGGAGCCCCGTCATCACCGCTACTTCCGCCACGCCGGTGCCATCCAGGTCCGCCGTGACAAGCGCCGTGCGATGCGGAACGTCGGTGCTCCCCTCGTACTCCGACTCCACGACCGCAATCCGACGCCCGTCGGGGCTGAGGGTGGGCCACGACAGCTCCACCCGTGTGGCGACGTCGCTCACCTGCTCCGCCGAAGTCGGCTCCTCGAGGGGGTCCTGCTGCCCCTCTTCCACCCACGCCGATGACTCCGACTCCAGCACCACGCCCGCCGATGCTGTGCCCGGCGTCAGCCGTGTGAACACGCCCGAGTTCCAGTCCACAACGAAAATCCCCTCCGCGGCGCCGGGCGCATCGGTATCGGCGGTGCCGACAAACACCAGGCGTGAGCCGTCCTGTGCGAGGTCGTATGAACGAAACGACCTGACCTTCCCCATCTCACCGGAGGCCGTCCCGAGCAGGCTGGACTCCTCAAAGTAAAGGTGTGTTACCCCTTCCGCCCGCATCTCCGTCAGGATGCGAGCGCCGTCCCTCGAAACACGGCAGCCAAGCAGGTCCGCAGGCGAGCCGTTCGAGTTCCGCCACGACTTGACGGGCCCGTTCACGCTCATCACAACGCCTAAGTGCCGGTTCCCCTCAAACACCTTGCCATTCTCATCGATCGGCTTGCTGGAGAACATGGTGACTCCCACCGCCGCCGCGTACACCGGGTGTGTCGGGTCGTATTCCGTTCCCACAAGCGTCGTTTCCACGTTGTCCTTCAGGCGAACGATCGTGCCTTCCGCCGGCGTGCCCATGGGAGAGCGCCGGAAAATGAACTCCCCATCCGGGGATTCCTCGGGCTGGGTCTCGTCCGCGTCGGTCACAACCACTGCCTGCGCAATGCCGTTCCATGGATTGATGGAGTAAATATCGTGCTGTGTCCCATGCTCGCCCTTCACCGCGCGTGCAAAGACGACCTGCGTGCCCGACACATACCGCGGCTCGGAATCCGTTTCACCCTCCGTCACCCGGTGCAGCCTCGACCCATCCGCACGCATCGTCCAGAGTTCGCTCGTGCCCGCGGCTTCACCCTCCGTCACTTCCCACGCGAAGACGATCTGTGACCCGTCCGGGCTGATCGTGACTCCCCCAAACCGCCTGGACTCTGCGTCCGCCGGCGCCGGGCCTCCCTGGTCCGCCTCGGCCCACATCCCGTCTGACTCGTCAAACGGCGCTGGGACCTCGTCGATGGAGACGCGGCCCAGTTCCAGCGGCAGCGCATTGCCCTTGAATGGCACGATGTACAAGTGATCCAACCGTTCCTGTCCGCCGCAAAAAACCGCCCCGGAACCATCCGGCAGAATACAGAACGCTCCGCGCACCGGAGGCGATTGGAACTCCCCGGTGCCCTCTCCAATCCCCATCACCTGCCACGCCTGACCGGTGATGAACCCGGAGACCCCTTCCACGATCAGCCGGGACGAGTCCCTGCTGAGCGAAAAGTTGATCAGGCTGATCGTGTTGGTGCCGGGCCACGCCATGGCCTGCACAAGCCCTGTGCCGTCCGGCTTCACCGCGCACACCACCCGCCGAGTCTCCGCGGCGTTGAGCGTGCCATCCGCGTTGACAGACTTGGAATTGAATAGAAAGTACCCGCCCCGGTCCGCCCGCCGTGCCCGCCCCGGGTCCACTTCGCCGCGCACGATCTCCTTGTCGTTCTGTCCATCAAGCCCCACCGCGTGCAGTGTTCGCACGCCCCCCTCGCCCCACCGTGTGTAGACAAGGCTCATGCCATCATGCGTGAAGTCCGGGCCACTCAGGATCCCCGCGCTCCGCACCACGGTCTTCCCCCGCGAGCCATCCGCGTTGAGCACCCGCACCCGGTACTCGCGGTCCCCTCCGCTCAAAGTGTCCACCCGCATCCGCACGTACGTCAGCAGCCGCCCGTCCGGGCTCCACGCCACGTCTGAGAGCTCCCCAAGGCAGCCCGGCACGCTCTCCACCACCGCCGCCGACTGCCCGTTGATATCGCACACAATCAGGTTCGTGCGCAGGCGTTCAGCGTCCAGCTCCGTGCCGTCAAGCACCTCCTCGATGGTCGCGATCCGCGTCCCATCCGGAGAGACCGCCACGTCGTTGTACAATCGCACCGGTTCCGCGGCGCGGGCGGAAAGAACGCCGATCACGACGCTCCCGCACACGGAAAATACCGCAGCCATTCGAGAAAATGCAGAGAGGCCAGCAACCGCAGAGAAAGTGGTCATGCCCCATTATGGGCATCCGGGCGATCGGGCGCAGGCCAGGAACTTCTGCCGTTACCGGCGCCGCCGGCAGGCCGCAAGCACGCCAACGCCCGCAAGCCCCACAGCGCCCGGCGTGGGCACCTGCACGACCGTGACCGAGAAGTTGTCATAGTCCACCGTCGTGGAATACTGCCCGCCTCCGTTGCTGTTGCCCGAGATGAACCCGAAGCGGATCGGCAGGCCAGCCGCGGAGAAGTCCGGCGTGCCGACGCCCCCATCCAAGCGTGTGAAGCTCGCCGCAGTCAGCCCCGCCGCGCTGAACGTGCCCCACGAGCCGCTGCTGCCGGTCGTGTGATAGTCCGCGCCGTAGATGATCGTGCCCTGCTTGAGGCCCAGGAGCAAGCCCTGCCCCGCGCCCGTGAATGTGCCCGTGACAAACCGCGCATCGATGGTCCAGGACACCGACGAGAAAGCCCCCTGCGTCGCAGGGTCGTAGCGGGTTGCCTGCGTCGTGCCGTACCGGCTCAGGGCAGAGACCGTGTCACCAAACGACCCGCCCGTCGTCAGCGTCACACGCCGCGCGTTGCCGGGGTTGCCCGTCGCGACGCTCTGCGCGCCGCTCGCCGAACCGGTGTTCCCCGTGGGCCCGCTCACCACCGTTTCCAACGCCCAGTTGGAATTGGTAAAATCCGTGTCCGACAGCACGACATCAGCCGAAGCGGCCGAAACGCACGCACCGCACGCCAAAGCAACAAAGACGGCCTTCTGCATCTCTATCTCTCCTCCCGATCACACGAGGCAACACGATACCACATCCACGCCGAACGTCAACCCAACCGTCCGCCGATCACGAGACTTCACGCGGCGCGCCCCGCACAGTCTTCACTCGCACTTGTTATGCGGACTCAGGAGACGCTCCTTCATCTGCTGCCTCACGCTCAGCGCCCAACACCCATCTTCCGTCCTCTCCCCGCTCTCTGGGTTCTCCGTGGTGCATGTTCTACCCTCCCCCATGCCCAAGCCCCTCCTCCTCCAGGACCGCGTGGCGGTCATCACCGGTGCCACCGCCGGCATCGGCGAAGCCGTGGCCCGCGAACTGGTGCACCAAGGCTGCTACTGCGTCCTCAACGCCCGCCGCGAAAAGGTTCTGCACGACCTCGTCAGGGAACTGGGAGAGGAGGACGTCCTCGGTGTTGCGGGCGACTGCTGCGACCAGAAGACCATCGACGCGATGCTCGACAAGGCGAAGGACAGCATCGGCCACCCGGGTCGCGAGGCCGATGTTGTGGTGGTCAACGCAGGCCGCGGCCTCGCGGGCAGCGTCACAACGAGCGACGCGTCCCAGTGGGAAGAGATGGTCAGGACGAACATCATCGGCGCGGCGTTGCTCATCCGCGCCGCCGCCAACCGCATGCTGGCGGAGGCCGAAGCGTCGAAGGACGCGTTGAAGGTTCCCCGCGACATCGTCGTCATCGGCAGCACTGTGGGCCGCCACATCTCCCCTTTCAGCAGCATGTACGGCGGCACGAAATTCGCTGTGAACTCGATGGCCGAGGCCGCCCGGCGCGAACTGGGCCCCAAGGGCATCCGCGTCACGCTCATCGAGCCCGCCTTCGTCGAGAGCGAGTTCCAGCAGGTCGCCGGCTACAAGCAGGAGTGGTTCAACGACGTGAAGGCCAAGATTGGCCCCGTCCTCCAGCCCGCCGACATCGCCCGCACCATCTCGTTTGTGCTGAGCCAACCACCCGCAGTGCACCTGAGCGACGTGCTCATCAGGCCGACGAGACAGGATTATCCGTGAAGTCCTTCCCCCTCCCCTCGAGGGGAGGGCCGGGGAGGGGTTGCAGAGAGCGTGGCTATCTCTGTTACTTCCAATCAGGCGAACATGGCAGTGCCCGCTACGAGAGCGCATGAGTCTGTAGGGCAAACAATCCATCGTGAAACGACGTCGCATCGTGGACAGTTATGCAAGCCGCATTCTCCTCGTTGGAGTGGGGGCGGTGGTTGCAAACTATGCCGTCGCATGGGCATTCGCATGGAGAGTTCCGGTGTATCGCTGCGATGCGATACCTCTCGACGTTGGCCATGAGCGATTACTGACCTGCAGGGCGGTGGGGACAGGTTACGACGCAAAGATCTTCTTCCGTGGCATCGACTCGGTGAGTTCCACCGACATCGAGCTGAGCCATGAACAGGTGCATGCGTTACCCAGTGCATCATGGCGAAGTGACCTTGTGAAGTACGCTGAAGATCAGTCCGTGTACGTGATGTGTGAGGAGCGATTCGGATGGCCGTGCGCAGCGCTTCAAGTGAAGCGGTGGCAATCCACGGTGGACTGGTCAAAGCACACAAACGGTGGAATTGAATTAAATGCCGCCGGCCCTGCCGGCTCACTTGTGACGGTAGCCAGAAACGGATTTGAGGGGAGCATTCAGTGGTAGGTATTGAAGAACCGAGCGCTTCCATGCGCTCCCGTCCCCATCCCGTTCGCCGTCAACACCGCGATCGATGCTTGCCTTATTCTGCTCTTCGTGGGAGTGATCGCGAAGGTGAGGTGCTTCTGGCGTGACATGGTTTTTCGGCGTCGTATAGCGAAGGGACTCTGTGCGAATTGCAGTTACACGGTTCTAGCGTCAAAGCGATGCCCTGAGTGCGGAAATGAACCAGTCTCTGCCACACTGGTTGAATCGACAACCAGACAGTGATCTGCGTGCGTTTTTCGAACACTCGCACCTTCGGTGACCTTTGCTCGCTCCTGAGCCCTTGCTTCCTTCGTGCCTCCGCGCCTTCGTAGTTCACTCCCCCTCCACCAACTCTCCCACCCATCCCGGCACACCATACTCCCCCTTCCCGCCGCCCTCAATCTTGACCTTCCACGCGCACCGTCCCTTCTTGACGACTGAGATCGCCCCCCACGGCACACTGGAAGGTTTCGCCCCGCACGCCCGCAGCAGCCGCGCCGGCTCGATGTGCAGGCACTCCGCATCCGCCGTCAGGTGGATGCACATGCCAAAGTTCATCCCGTCCTTGCTCATGCTCTGGAACTGTTTGCGGAGCGCGGCTGTTCCCACAGGCTTTGCCGGGAATGCCCTGCTCAGCGGCTCCAGCACGCTCTGAACCGCGAAGTGCATGACGGCGCCCACGACAGCGAAGTCCACCACGAAAATACCCGCGACCATCAGCGCGACATGCCAGCCCTTCATGGCGCCCGCCCTTCGATAACCCGGGTCACGCAGGAGCACCTTCCGCCTGCTCCAGGTACACGCCAAGTTTGCGGTACCGCTGGTAACGCTGCTCCAGCAACTCCTCCACGGGCACTTTCTTCAATTGTGCCAAGCGGGAGACGATCCACTGCTGCACGTTCGCTGCCGTTGCGCGCTGGTCGCGGTGCGCGCCGCCCACGGGCTCGGGGATCACCTCGTCCACGATGCCCAGCTCCAGGTTGTCCTTGGCCGTCAGCCGCAGCGACTTCGCCGCCGCGTTGTTCGTCTGCTCGTTGGCTTCCTTCCATAGGATCGCCGCGCACCCCTCCGGGCTGATCACGCTGTACCAGGCGTACTGCAGCATCGCCACCCGGTCCGCCACCGCGATCCCCAACGCCCCGCCCGAACCACCCTCCCCGATGATGATGCTCACGATGGGCGTCCGCAGCCGGCTCATCTCCATCATGTTCTCGGCGATCGCCTGGGCCTGCCCCCGCTGCTCGGCCCCCAGCCCCGGGTACGCCCCCTGCGTGTCCACCAGCGTCACGATCGGCAGCCCCATCTTCTCCGCCAGCCGCATGTTCTTGAGGGCCTTGCGGTACCCCTCCGGGTGCGCGCAGCCGAAGTGGCACGCGATCTTCTCCGCCGTCTCCTTGCCCTTCTGATGCCCGATCAGCATGCACTTGACGTGCCCCACCCGCGCGAACCCCGTCACGATCGCCGGGTCGTCCCCGAACCGCCGGTCCCCGTGCAGCTCGCAGAAGTCCCGGCACATCAGCTGGATGTAGTCCCGCGTCTGCGGCCTGTGGGGGTGCCGCGCCACCCGGACCGTGTTCCACGCCGACAGGTCCCCGTACAGCCTCGCCAGCATCTCGCCCCGCTGCTTCCGCAGCACCCCGACCTCCGCCTGGATCGCCGCCGCCTCCGGGGACCCCTCCCCCGCCGCCTTGAGCCGCTCCTCCGCCGCCGAAAGCTGCTCCTCGACCGGGGCCAGGGGCTTCTCGAAATCAAGCTGGTAGAAAGTCGCCATGCGCGCCACGCGGGGTTGCCCGCGATGTCTCCTGGAGGACGTGGATTCTATTCGCCCGCCGCCCCGGAGGAACCCCTAACCTGTCCCCATGCCGTCCGGTAAGCACATCCCCCCCTCCCCCCACGCCCCCCCGAGCAGCTCCCGCACCCCGCTCTGGGCCATGATCGGCGGGGGCAACATGGGCCGCGCCATCGCCCAGGCCGCCCTCGCCGCCGGCCCGGGGGGCGAGTTGGACCGTTTCCTCGTCGCCGAACGCGACCCCGAGTCCCGCGAACGCCTTGACGCCCCCTCCTGCGAAACCCCGCAGGAGGCCCTGCAGTGGCTCCTCCGCCACGAGGACCCCCGCGAGCCCGCCCCCCTCGTCCTGGCCGTCAAGCCCCAGTCCCTGCCCGACCTGGCCCGCGACCTCCGCCCCTTCTTCGAGGACCGCTCGCGGGTGGTCATCTCCGTCCTGGCCGGGACCCCCGGGGCCAAGATCCGCGCCGCCCTGGGCCCCGGCGCCCGCGTCGTCCGCGCCATGCCCAACCTCCCCGCCTCCGTCCGGCTCGCCTGCACCGCCATCTGCCTCTCCGCCGGCGCCCACGCCGGCGACGAGGACTTCGCCCTCGACCTCTTCAAGGGCATCGGGCCCACGGTCGTCCGCATCCCCGAGGACCTGATGGACGCCTTCACCGCCGTCGTCGGCTCGGGCCCGGCGTACCTCTTCTACCTCGCCGAATCCATGACCGCCGCCGCGACCCGGCTCGGCTTCGACCCCGACACCGCCGACCGCGTCGTGCGGGCGACGCTCCTGGGCTCCGCCACCATGCTCGCCAAAGACCCCCGCACCCCCGAGGCCATGCGGGCCGCCGTCACGAGCAAGGGCGGCACCACCGCCGCCGCCACCAAGGTCCTCGACGACG
>CALLYM010000102.1 GCA_937858155.1 uncultured Phycisphaerales bacterium
GGATCGAGCCGGGCCGCAGCCCGTCGCCCAGCGAGAACGACACGTCGTAGGCCTTCATGATCTCGCAGATGTCCTCGAAGTGCTCGTAGAGGAAGCTCTCGCGATGGTGAGCCAGGCACCACTTGGCCATGATGGAGCCGCCGCGCGACACGATGCCGGTCAGCCGGTCGGCGGTCAGCGGGATGAACGGCAGCCGCACGCCCGCATGGATCGTGAAGTAGTCCACGCCCTGCCTGGCCTGGTGGTGCAGGCTCGCCTCGATCGTCGGCCAGTCCAGGTCCTCGATCTTCTTCCCGATGATCATCGAGTAGATCGGCACCGTTCCGATCGGCACAGTGCTCGCCTGGATGATGGCCTCGCGTGTGGCGTTCAGGTCCCCACCGGTCGACAAGTCCATGACGGTGTCCGCGCCCCACTTTTCCGCCCAGCGCAGCTTCTCGACTTCCTCGTCGGTGCCGCTGGAGACGGGGCTTGCGCCCATGTTGGCGTTGACCTTGGTCTTGCTGGCGCGCCCGATGGCCATGGGGTCCAGGTTGTGCGCGAGGTGGTGGATATTTGCGGGGATGACCATGCGCCCGGCGGCGACCTCGTCCCGCACGGCCTCGGCGCCGCGGCCTGGGAACAGCGTCTCAAAGTGGGGCTCGCGCTGCGCAACGCGACGCATCTGCGGGGTGACGATGCCAAGGCGTGCGAACTCGAGCTGGGTGAGGGGCTGGAAGTCCTTGGGATACGACACGCGCACGCGTTGGCCACGAGCTGTATTGAATTCGACGCGCTTGAAGGCCTCGCTGAGGCAGCAGGAGCAGGCGCTGGTGCCCTTGGTGCCGTCGTTGGCGGGTGCGGCCTCGGTGGTGGGCACGTGCGGGTTTGCGCTCGTGACGCGGCCCTTCCACGGCATCTCCGCGCCAGCGGTGTTGAGGGCATTTGCTTGGGCAGTTGCCGAACGGTCCAGCAAGGCAATGCCCCACCCGGCGGGCAGGAAGTCCCAGGCCGTCTTGGCGCTGGGGGCGGGCATGCCGGGCGTGTCGGGGCTGGCAAAGGTGAGCGGGCCACCAACGTCATGGCGCAGGGCGAACGAGCCGGGGGTAGTGACGTTGGGGGTGGTGCCGGGGTTGCGTGCGTCATGAAGGGGGAGGCCCAGGCGCTGAGTGGGCAACGGCGTGGGGGGCTGAGTGGGTGAGAGGGTGGACATACAAGCCTCCGCGCGAACGAGTCGCGATTGTCAGAACAAGTTGTGCTCGGAGGGGAGGAGTGCGCACCCCCAGAAGGGTGTGCCACCAGAATCGCTTCCCTCCGCCGGTACGAGCCGGATCAGGTTCCACGGGTGCATCTCAGGCCGCCGGTGACAGGGTGGGGTTGGGCGGCCGCCCCGAGCGAATGGGGGGAGTATAGGGAGATTGGGGCTAGCGCCGTGCCTCGTCGATGGCGCAGTTGATTTTTCGCCAGACGGCGATGCGGGCGGGGGTGACAAGGTCTTCCTGAAGGTGCTTGGGCAACTTCGATTGATCTGCAACATGGGCGCGGCAGCCGATAGTCCATTCAATACCAAGCGGTCCGTGGTTGGTATTGGCGACGATTCCGGCGAGGGGTTCGAGTGCGAGAATGGACTCGTGAACACGAACTAACTTCGGCGACGGAGAGTGGATGTCCAATCCGATCACGCCCTTGCCTTTCTGTTCCGTGGTCTGATGCCATAAGTAGGGAACAACCCAGTCCGCCTCTTTGAAGTTGGGCTGGGAACCGATGACGCGCCAGCGGCCGTCACCGACGACGGCGAGCGATGTGCCACCCACAAAACAGGCGTCGTCCGGCGTGAGGCCGCTGACTTGATCGAGCGAGGGGTAGTACTCAAAGACGTTGGGGAAGGCATAGAGCATGGCGTCGCCGAAGATGACGACACCGGCTTTGCGTTGGACGACAAGTGCGACGCCGAAGCCGCCGCCGGCGAGCGGGAAGGAGAGCCAGTCGCCGGGTTTGATGCCTTTGTCGGTCGCCGCGCCGGCGGGGATGGCGGGGTCGGTGCGATCCGCGCACCTTGCGCGGGCTTCGTTTGCCCACTTCATCCAACGCGGGATCAGGCGGTGTGTGATGGGAGTGAGTTCCAGGTGTAAGTCCCAGAAGTTTGGGTTGCGGTTGCGGGCCCATTTGACGAGCGCGGACTCAAGGGCACTGGGTTGCGAGAGCGTGATGACTTTCGGGAACATTTCAGCCAGTGCCCGGTGAACACCCGTGTTGTCGAGCACGGTGTTGGTCGGTTTGTCGCTGGTGGTCTCGATGGAGCAGAGGTCGAGTGGGGCGAGGGATGGATCGTCCGCAATACTCTCGATATCCCTATCCACGTTGCCTACGGGGACGACAGGCCACGCGGCGGCGTCGAACTTCTTGATGGATCCGACGTGCTTCCATCGCTTGGTGTTGAATGGGCGCAGGGAGATTCGACCGATCCACGCACGGTCCCACACCACGAGGCGGGGCACCTTCGCGGCGTCGGCGGGGGTCTTGCAGCACTCCAGTGAGAGGTACGCGAAGACGAACGGCGCAGGGGAGTCTGGCGCGGGCGTGCGGGCGATGACGAGGGGGAAGTAACCGACACCGGGAGCAGGGACGGCCCAGATTTCGCCGGGCTGGACAGGCAAGGATGTGGACGACTTGCGTGGTTGCTTTGCCATGCTTGTTCTTCAGGATTGTGTTGAACACTTACGGTCACCGCGACCCACTCGTCAGCGCAGTGCGCTTTCGTGCAATGCCTTCCGCGTCCATCCGGGCAGGTGGGTGTTTCAGGATGCCCAGGTATGCGTGCCATGGACCAACGGCGGTTTCGTACGTCGTCGCCATCGCTTTGGCGATCTGCGAGATGTGGTTGAGGTCGTGGGCCGTCCACGTAGCGAGGAGTTGGGCGAGGGTGACCCTGCCCAGCGCGGCGTGCCAACCCTCCCGCGCGAGGTCGGCTTGAGAGAGGTTTAGGGCCCGCAGGTCCGCGAGATTGTGGGCCCGCAGCGCGCTGAACTCGTCGAGCAACCGCCCGATGGTTTTACCCCGGCTGTGTTCAAACTGGGCGTAACGGTCGTACTTCTCGAAAGGGCGCGACGCGCCGTGCTGGAGGATAAGGTGAGTGCGGACCATCCAATCGGTCTGCTCGCCGGTGATGAGATGGCCCACGACGTCGTAGGGGCTGAAGGTTTCGCCCTCGACGGATGCATGCAGCCACTCATCGGAGAGGCCGCTCAGCAAGGCACGGAGCGTGACGGGCGTGCGCTCCAGCACCTGGATCGAAAGAGGCAGGTTGAATTGCATAGCGCACTCCTGTCATAGGAGTAGCGTACTGCCATGGGGACCCTCACGCGGCGCGGCCGAAGATCCACTCGAACAGCCCGGACTTGGGCGTGCGGGAGGTAAGTGCACGCACACCGTCTTCTCGGCTGCCCACGATCGTGAGGTGCCGGGTAAGGCCCGTGGTGCGGATGACGTCCTCGGCATCGGAGGGAAGACCCGCGATGATGAGCTGGCCCCCCATGCCACGGCACCAATGGTGCAGGTCCAGCAGGGTGTTAATCCACTTGCAGTGCATGGGGCGGACCATGGTGGCATCAAGCACCATGCGGCCTTCGCAACGCCGGGTCAGGTCCACCATTTGGCGGTACACTGATTGGAGTTCGTGGTCGGAGAGATTGCTGGCGGAGAGCGTGCAGACGCCTGCGTGGCCGCGGACGCCGAACGTGACGATGGATTCTCCCGGAACTCCTGATTCGACAATAGTTTGCATAACCACGCTCCTCACGATGGCCCCACAGGGCGTGTTGAAGGTGGCATACGGACAGGGTGCACGCAAGAAATTGCCGTAAACTGAAGTTGGGTACGGTGGGGCTGGGGGGATGAGGAAAGATGGGGGAGCGCAAGGGATGCGCGTTTCTGAATACCGGGTCATACGTTCGCATCAAGCGTCCCACTCCGGGAAAGCGAGTTGAGCGCCTCCGTTTGGCTGGCAAAAATGGGAGTGCGGACGTTGAGGTGCGGGGGTGGTGGTGCGCGCGTGCGCCAGCGGCGGATGATCTTCGGGAAATATCCATGGCACTGATCGAAGTGAGCAAACTCACGAAGCGTTTCAGCGACACGATCCTCGCGGTGGATGGGGTGAGTTTTTCGGTCGCGGCGGGTGAGGTGGTCGGATTCCTCGGGCCCAACGGCGCGGGCAAGAGCACGACGATGAAGATGATCACGGGCTTCCTGACGCCCACGAGCGGGTCTGCGCACGTCGCGGGCTTTGACGTGGGAGAAGAGACGCTCGCGGCTCAGCAAAGGATGGGGTACCTGCCCGAGGGCGCGCCGGCCTACCCGGACATGACGCCCGAGTCGTTCCTGAAGTTCTGCGCGGGTGCGAGGGACCTCTCGGGCGCGGCGCGGAAGGACGCGGTGGAGCGGGCAGTATCAAAGACGAACCTCCACGGTGTGCTGCGCCAGTCGATCGACACCCTCAGCAAGGGATTCAAGCGCCGCGTTGGTTTGGCGCAGGCCATCATGCACGACCCGCAGGTCCTGATCATGGACGAACCGACGGACGGGCTGGACCCCAACCAGAAGCACGAGGTCCGGAACCTGATCAAGGAGATGGCGCGGGCGGGAGGAGAAAGCGGCGCTGGGGGAAAGGCAATTATTCTGTCGACGCACATCCTCGAGGAAGTCGAAGCGGTGTGCACCCGGGCGGTGGTCATCAGCAAGGGCCGTATCGTCGCCGATTGCACGCCCGCGGAGCTGCTGGCGAAGAGTCGGTACCACCACGCCGTGACCGTGACGTTGTACGCCCCCGCCGGTTCCCGCGTGCGGGAGGAGATGTTGAACCTGGGTGGCGTCCGCAACGTGGAAGTGGCGGAAGCGCAGCAGGGCCGTGACGGCGCGGCGGCGAGCTATACCGTGTTCCCCAAGGACGCGGGGAAGGTGACGGCGATCACCCCGGAGGTGCTGGGGCTGTGCCAGCAGCGCGGGTGGCGCGTGGCGGGGGTGCGGACGGAAGAGGGTCGGATGGACGAGGTGTTCAGGGAGTTGACGTCGGGCGCGCGCACCTGATTGATCGCACGGACTCTTCAAGTCTCGTGGAACTACGGCAAGAACGGGAGTGACCGATGCACGGCTGGAAAGCGGTCTTGAAACGGGAATTCACGGGCTACTTCGCGACCCCGGTCGCGCTGGTGTTCATCGTGATCTTCCTGGTGTTGTCCGGGGTATTCACGTTCAAGCTGGGCGGGTTCTTCCAGCGGCAACAGGCAGATCTGCGGCCGTTCTTTGACTTCCACCCGTGGCTGTACCTGTTCCTGATCCCCGCGGTTTCGATGCGGCTGTGGGCGGAGGAGCGGCGGAGCGGCACGATGGAGCTGCTGCTCACGCTGCCGATCACTCCCTGGGGCGCGGTGGTGGGCAAGTTCGTCGCGGCGTGGCTGTTCGCGGGGCTCGCGTTGGCGCTCACGTTCCCGATCTGGATGACCGTGAACTTCTTGGGCGCTCCGGATCAGGGCGCAATACTCACAGGCTACCTCGGGAGCTTCTTGCTGGCGGGGGCGTTCCTGGCCGTAGGGAGTGTGATGTCCGCCGCGACCAAGAGCCAGGTGATCGCGTTCATTCTGAGCGTGGTGGTATGCCTGGTGCTCATGCTGGCGGGGCTGCCACCGGTCGTGGACTTCATCAAGGACTTTGCCCCGGTGTGGCTCGTGGACGGCGTGACGGGGATGAGCTTCCTCTCGCGTTTCGACAGCGTGTCCCGCGGCGTGATCGACGTGCGCGACATCGTGTACTTCGTGTCGGTGATGGGCGGGTGCCTGCTGATGACGGTGATGGTGCTGGAAGGGAAGAAGGCCTAGGAATCGGCGTTGGTGCTCCTGTACCTGTGGTTTGGCGTTCGGGAAAGCGGGAAGAGCAACATGCATCGCAAGTTTGGACTGTGGATCGGGATACTGCTCGTGGTTGTTGTCGTGCTCGCGATCAACGTGGTCGCGGGGCTTGGGCTGCGCGGCGCGCGGATCGACGCGACGGAGGACAAGGCGTACACGCTGACGCAGGGCTCGCGGAACATCGCGAAAAGCCCCGCGGAGCCCATCAGCCTGACGTACTACTACTCCGCCGGCGCGGCGCAGGGGCAGGCGGGGCTGCAGAGCTACGGCCAGCGCGTGCGGGAGTTGCTGGAGGAGTACCAGCGTGCCTCGGGCGGGAAGATCAAGCTGACGGTGGTCGATCCCGAGCCGTTCTCCGAGGCGGAGGACAAGGCGATGGAGAGCGGCGTGCAGGGCGTGTCCCTGCGGGGCGGCGGTGGTGGCGACAAGTTCTACATGGGCCTTTCCGGCACGAACACCATCGATACGCGGGAAACGATCGCGTTCTTTGATCCAAGCCGCGAGCGGTTTCTGGAATATGACATCTCAAGGCTTGTCACGAGCTTGGCGAACCCGAAGAAGCGGGTCGTGGGGTGGATCAGCCCGCTGCAGCTGGAGGGTGGGTACCGGATGAACCCAAGGACCCGCCAGCCCGAGCCGACGATGATCTACCAGGTGATGCGCGAGATGAAGTCGGCGTACGACGTGAAACGAGTGGACACGACGATCAGCGCGGTGCCCGCGGATATCGACGTGCTGATGGTGGTCCACCCCAAGAACCTGCCGGAACCGGCCCTGTTCGCGATCGACCAGTTTGCGATGCGCGGCGGTCGGCTGATGGTGTTCGTCGATCCCCTGTGCGAGGCCGACGAGGGTGAGCAGCAGTTCCCCACCGCGACGGGCCGTTCCAGCAGCCTGGAGAAGCTGCTGTCCGCGTGGGGCGTGGAGGTGCCCGGCGATCAACTGGCGGCCGACCAGGATATTGCGGCAAAGGTCATGACGCGGGGGAGCCAGGACCAGGTGCCTTACGTCCTGTGGCTCGAGTGCAAGAAGGAGAACATGAACAAGGACGACGCCGTGACGGGGCAGGCGGAGAAGGTGACACTCGCCTCGTGCGGGTTCATCAAGGCGATGGAAAAGAAGGAAGGCGACACTTCGCTCCGCGCGACAGTCACGCCCCTGATCGAGACCACGGCGCGCGCGTCAACCATCGCGGTGGACGCGGTGCAGTTCCCGCCCGACCCCCGCAAGATGTTCAACGAGTTTGTGCCAGGGACGCAGAAGCTGACGCTGGCCGCCCGCCTGTCAGGGAAGGTCCCATCGGCGTTCGCGTCGGGATTACCAAAGAACGCGGACGGGACCGACATAAAGGTCGAGGGAGAGGTGCTGAAGGAGAGCAAGGACTCTATCAACGTGCTGCTGTTCGCGGACGCGGACGTGGTGACCGACGCCCAGTGGGTGCGGCGTTCGCAGTTCATCCCGGGCATGGACTCGGTCATGAAGTTGTCGGACAACGGGGAGACCGTGCTGGCAGGGGTGGACAATCTCGCGGGCTCCACGGACCTCATCGCGGTGCGTGCGCGCAAGGAGGCCAGCCGCCCCTTCACCAAGGTGGAGGAGATGGAGAAGACCGCGCAGCAGCAGTATGCGAAGGAACTGTCCAAGATCGAGAACGAGGTGCAGAGCACCCAGCAGCGCCTGGCGCAGCTGCAGAACGAGCGTGGGGGCGACCAGAGCGGGGGGTTGGTGCTCACCGACGAGCAGCGGAAGGAGCTGGCCGAACTGCAGAAGAAGCTCGTAGACTCGCGGAAGTCCCAGCGGGAGGTGCAGCACAAGCTGAACGCGGACATCGAAGGGCTGGGCCAGAAGCTCCTGTGGCTCAACTCGGCGCTCATGCCCGCGGCGTTGGTCGTGGCGGCCCTGGTCATCGTGGTCGTTCGGGGCGTGCAGCGCCGGAATGCGGCGGCCTAAGGGATCAGCAACACGGCGGTATCAGTGAGGTGTGACCGATGAAGACCAAACTTCTGGTGATGCTCGCGGGCGGGGCGATGGTGCTGGGCGGCTTGGCGTGGATGCTCGCGCAGCGTTCCGCCCCGACCAAGGAAGCTTCGCCAGCGGGTGGGAAGCTGTTCCCGGAGGCGAGCGGGCGCCTCGCAGAGACGTCCCGGGTAGTTATCAGCAAGGGCACCGAGAGGGTCGAGGTCGTGCGCGATGCCGCGACCAACCTGTGGGGCTTGTCTGCGAGCGACGGCTACCCGGCGGTCGAGGAAAACGTCCGAAAGCTCGTACGCGGCGTGCTGGAGGCCGAGATCGTCGAGAAGAAGACCGCCGTGGCGGACCTGTACGACAAGATCGGCGTCGAGGAACCTACAAGCGAGAAGGCCAAGGGCCACCTCGTGTCCATTTATGACGCGCAGGGCAAGTCGATCGCGGAGTTGATCGTGGGCAACCGGTTCGACGCGGCGAACTACGACCAGGACAAGGCGGGGACGTTCGTCCGGCCCGGCGGCCAGGCGCAGTCGTACCTTGTGAAGGGCACCTTCAATCTCGCCAGCAAGCCGACCGATTGGCTCAAGCGCGACGTGCTGGCGCTCGACGCGTCACGGTTCTGGAAGGCGACGGTCCAACAGCCGGCGGGGGCGGACGGTACACCCGGTGGGGCGGTCCACATTGAGCGGGCCAGCCGGAGCGAGGAAAAGTTCTCGCTGGCTGAGCTCCCGGCGGACCGGGAACTGTTTGATCCCACTGTGCACCAGCGCCTCCTGCAGACGCTGGCGACCTGGACCCTGGATGACGTCCGCAAGGCCAGCGGTGTGGACATGTCCGGCGCCGTGGTGGGAACTTTCATAACTTTCGACGGCGTGGTCTACACGACCGCATGCGTGAAGAAGGACGGGAAGTACTGGGCCACTGTGACCGTGTCCTACGACCCTTCTGCTGCGGCCCCGCGCGGAGCAGGTGATGCGCCACTCGCGGAAGACCACGATGCCACGGTCAAGAAGGAAGTGGAAGCGGTGAACGCAAAGGTCGCGGGCTGGGTATTCCAGATCGCGGACAACAAGGGCAAGGAACTGTCCGCGACGCTGGAGAGCCTGCTCAAGCCCCTTGCTCCGGATAAGGGTGCACCTGATGTGCCCGCACCGTCTGAGCCAGGGGGCGGCGTGATGATCCCGCCCGGTTGAAACACTTCTTCACGAGCGAACAGGTCCCGCACGCGACGAGGCTGGGCACAAGCGGGGGGCAGCACGCTTATAAAACGGCATTCGAAGCCCCAATCGCAACATGTTTTGTCACTCAATCTCTGGCACTTTCCGGCGGTTCGTGTATGCTGAACTGTCCCCGGCGCGACCGGGGTGCGACCTAGCAATTCCTGAGGGAGAAGTACAAATGAATAATCGTGGGACAATCGCGGCATGCGTGTGCGCGGCGGTAGGGTTCGCCTTGCCCGCCACGGCGCAAGTGGAGCCTTTCGTAGATGGAGCGTCCGGCGCGCGTGCGGTGCAGGAGAAGCCGGGGCGTGCACCCCTCTCCGCGCTCTTGGGTGTCCGACTGGCCAACGTGCCGAGTGTGACCCTCGCGCCGTACAACAACAACTTTGCCGTGGCGGAGGACGCGGTGAACGACTGGGGAGGGAAGTTCCGCGTGAGCGTGGCCCGTGACGTGCCCTTTGACTGGCGATCGGGGCGATGGATCGATGTCCCCGGCGGCGGGTCATTGTGGGTACTGGATGTGGTGTCGCCCAACGCGTTCGGCGTGCGCGTGCACTTCCAGGGCATGAACCTGCCCGCGGGCGTCGAGGCGACGGTCTATGCACCCGCGCACCCGGAGGCCTCACCCTGGCCGTACACCGGCAAGGGTGAGCAGGACGGCACCTTCTGGGCCCGTACGTCGTACGGCGAGACAGCGCGTGTCGAGGTGTTCGTGCCGGCGAATGTCCAGGTGGACCGCGCGAACCCAATGCTGTGGGTGGACAGCATCCAACACGTGTACCGCAACCCGCTCACCGGCGAGGCGGGACCCGTGTCGGAAGAACTGGGCTGCCATGTCGATGTCACGTGCCAGGCCGGATGGGCGAACGATGCGGTGGGCGTCGCGCGGATGTACTTTGTCAACGGCGGCGGGTTTGTCTGCACGGGATCGCTGCTCAACTCGTTCGCGGGCGATTCGACGCCGTACTTCATCACCGCCGCACACTGCCTGAATACCCAGCCGGTCGCCGACACGCTGGAGACATACTGGAGATTCCAGACAAACTCGTGCGGCGCAGCGGCCCCCGCGCTGCCCACTCCTGTGAACAACGCCACGCTCCTCGCCACCGGTACGCCCAGCGACTTCACATTCCTGATGGTCGAAGGAACGATTGAACGCAACCTGTGGTGGGAGGGCTGGGACGCAGGGTCATTTGCCGACGGCCTGACGGCCACCGGTATCCACCACCCCGGCGGCACCTACAAGCGGTGGAGCCAAGGAACCACCGCGGCACCCGTCACCACATGCAACGTCTCGGGCATCACCTCCCGCGTGACGGGAACGTGGTCCAGCGGCACGACAGAACCCGGGTCGTCGGGCTCACCGTTGTTCGATACCGCCCACCGTGTGCGCGGAACACTCTCGTGCGCGAACGCATCGTGCGGCGCGACCGACCGACGCTTCCACTGCGGGCGATTCGAAACTACCTACCCGAACATCTCCAGCCTCCTCAACGCCGGGAGCGACGACGCGCTGGAGGACAACGATTCCTGCGGTTTGGCCCGCGACATCACGTTCATCGGCAGCCAGACGTACTTTGGGCGCGTCGTCAAGAGCGGTGATGAAGATTGGTACACGATCAATGTACCCGGCGGCGGCACCCTGTCGGTCTCCCTAGGGTTCACCCACGCATGGGGCGATATCGACATGACCCTCGACGACGGGTGCGGGGGCACGCGCCTCGCCACCTCCGCCGGCACGTCGAACGGCGAGTCCTTCTCATACTTCAACCCGACAGGTGTCGCCAAGACGGTGAAGCTGCATGTGTACCTCTTCAACGACACGCGCAACACCTACAGCCTGTCCACCACACTCTCCAACCCGCCCGTCCCCTCGAACAACACATGCGGGTCGTACACCTTCTTTAACATCGGCGATACGTTGAACGGTGTGACCATGGGCGCCAGCGCCGACGGCAGCGCGACCTGCGGTACTTCCAACACCACGCCCGACGTGTGGTACGCGTTCTACTCCACCTGCGCAGGGCCTGTGACGCTGAGCCTGCAGGGCAGCAACTACGACACCGTGCTGAGCGTTCACGCGTTCTCGTGCCCGGGAGTTGCTGGCAACGAGGTCATATGCAATGATGACTACTGGGGCTATCAGTCTCAGGTGACGTTCAATGCGGGAGCGGGCACCTACTACCTCGTCCGCGTGAGCGGGTACAACGGCAACACCGGCTCGTTCACGATGACTTCCGCGCGCCCCTCGCCCGGTGCAAACGATGCGTGCGGCTCCGCCCTCGGAGTCGGCACCGGGTCCTACCTGTTCAACAGTTGTGGCTCCACGACCGACGGCCCAGTCCAGAACGGATGCAACTTCTACAACAACGTCAATCAGGACATGTGGTACCTCTGGACTGCGCCCGCGAACGGCACCGCCACCGCCGACACCATGGGCAGCGGATTCGACACTGTCCTCGCCTCGTATTACGGCCCTTACTGCTTCCTGCTGTCCTCCAATTCCGCTCTCACGTGCAACGACGACTATGGCGGGCTGCAGTCCCTCATCTCCTGGAGCGTGACGGGCGGGCAGGCGTACTTCGTGCGGGTGGGCGGGTATGGAGCTTCGGCCGGATCGGGCGTCCTCAACATCAGCTTTACATCAAGCGGTGTCGTGTGCGACAGCATCGACTTCAACGGCGACGGCCTCTTCCCTGATACAGCGGACATCGACGACTTCTTGAGCGTGTTCAGCGGCGGCCCGTGCAGCACCGGGACGTGCGGTGATATCGACTTCAACAACGACGGTCTCTTCCCGGACACGACAGACATCGATTCCTTGCTGAGCGTGTTTAGTGGCGGGCCTTGCTTCTAGGCGAGCCGGCCAAAGACGGATAACTCTGCGAGGCCCCGGGCACAGTGCCCGGGGCTTCTTTGTCCATGCAACCGGCCTCTTTCCGCTTGCTGACTGCGGGCGACAGGACTTGAACCTGCACGGCCTTTCGGCCACGGGAACCTAAATCCCGTGCGTCTGCCAATTCCGCCACGCCCGCTGGGCGAGGGCAGGATATGAGGAGGGGCGCGGGGGTGTTACGATGAGCCAAGGAGTGCGGGTGGGGTGCGCCAAGGCGCGTCCCCGGCACGATGCGAGGCCCCATGCAAAGACCCACGGGAACATCCATTGCGCCGATCTTCCTCCGCATCGTTGTGGGCGTGACCTTTCTGTGGGCGGGGCTCGGAAAACTCGAGGGTGAGATGCGCGTTTCCGGGGAGCCAGCCGCCATATTGGCGAACATGGGGCTGCACATCGCCAAGAAGAACGCGCAGCCCATCACCGCCGAAGCTTCCGGTTCCCCTGCGAGCGCACCCGCGGGTGGCAGTGAATTGGGCAAGCCCGCGCCGGTCGATCAGTTCGGACCGCCCGTCCCGCCGCCGGAACCCCCCCCAGCGTCCGCGCCGCAACCGGTGCTCCCGGACGCGCAGACTACGGAATCGCCGAAAGCAGAGCCGCCCCCCGCAACCGCGACGCCCCCAACGGACCCCAAGGTGGCTCGCACCTACAGCGCAGGCGAATTCCCCAAGGAGTTCGCGGTCAAGCGGGTGTATGGCTTGGCACTCATCCTGCACCGGGCGTCCTATCCCGCGCCTCGCGCGGACGCGACGCTCGCCACCAAGCTGTGGCCGCAGCGCTTCGGGCGTGGGGCCTGGCCGCTTTTCTTTGCGTGGAGCGTGGCCATCACGGAGGTGGTGGGAGGCGTGTGCGTGCTGACTGGCCTATTGACCCGCCTCAGCGCGTCGGGGCTTGCGTGTGTGATGCTGGCAGCAATCTGGCTGACGGAAGTGGGGCCCGCGGTGCAGGCGGGGACGACGGTGCTCGGGTTTATCCCCGACCGCGACTGGTTGGCCGTGGACCAGTGGAAGACCTTGTTCTGGCAGTTCTCGCTGGTGATGAGCGCGTTGGCGCTCGCGTTCATGGGTTCTGGGGCGTTGGGCTTTGACAGGAAGCTGTTCCCGCCGATTCCACCCGCGCCGAGGAACGTGAAGCCGATGATTTAGCACGGCACGGTCCGGGGGTTCACGGAGAAGACGCCCGGGCGTCCGATGGAACGGTGGCATGCAAGATGTGCGAGTCATTCCGGGCGAGGTGCCCCGCCACGGGCGGTTGGTCGCGTGGGCGGTGACGTCGTCGTGCATTGTGCACGTGGCGGTCGTTGCGGCGCTCCTGGTGTCCCGCGTGCGGTTTGACTTTGGGCCGCGCCCCGACCGGCTGACGGACGTGGCAGGGGCGACATTGCTGTCGTTCACACCCGAGCCCGTGCCCCAGCCTGTGGAACAGCCTGAGGCCAAGGCGGAGCCCGCGCCCGCGGCGCAGGCGCCCGCTCCGCCCAAAGAAGTAGACGAACGCTTTGGCGAACCGACGCCCCCCGCGCCGGTGCAGGACGCTCCGCCCGCGCCCAGGTCGCTTATCAGCGACGCGCCGGCCGCGGCGGCGAGTCCTGCGCCGGCAGTCCCGGGGCCGCACATGCAGCCCCGCGCATCGTTCGCGGGCGTCGAGGCTTCTCCTGCCCGCCGGGTCGTGTACCTCGTGGACGCCTCGGGCGCGATGACCAGCAGCCTCAAGTTCGTGAAGGAAGAACTGACGAGGTCCGTCGCGCGCCTGCACGAGGACCAGTCGTTCCAGGTCATCGTGTTCCGCACACCCGTGGGGTCGCAGAGCGTGGACCTGTCGTACTTCGCGGTGAATGGCGGCAGCCCGTCGATGACGCAGGCGACGCGCCGCGCCAAGATCGCGCTGGCCAATTGGCTCCCTCAGGTCAGGCCCGGCGGGAAGAGCGATGTGCTGCCAGCGTTGCGGGCGGCGTTGTCGGACTCGCCGGACCTGGTCTTTGTGCTGATGCGGAGCATCAACCGGTCCGTGGGGTTTGACGCGGAGCAGAGCAACCGCGTGGTGCTCGATGCACTTGAATCGCTCAACCCCAAGAACTCGGAAGGGTTCCGCCCGGCACGGATCAAGACCATCCAGTTCCTGGACGACGACCCGACCGGGCTCCTGCAGGAGATCGCGCGGTTGCACGGGGACAGCGCCGGGAGTTATCGCCTGGTCGGGCGGGCCGAGGTGCTGCAGCAGGAGCGGGGCGGGGAAAAAGAAAAGTAAACCAATCGCGGGGCGAGTGCTACAAGCACTGGCCGCCTGAAAAGACGCTCAGCATCGAGTCAACATCGAGGGTGTCGGGGTAAAGGCCGTCGCGGTTGAAGTCGATCGTGTCGCAGGCCGCGATGCCGAGCAGCGCGCCGGTGGAAGTCGCGACATCGGCGGGGTTGCTGATGATGCAGTCGTAGGTGCGCGCGTCACCCGGGGTCGTGGCGACGACCTGCAACGTTGAAGGCGTGGGGCGGCTGGAAGTCAGGAGTGGTGTGAACACTGGCTGTGCGACGGCCGCGGACACCAGAGCGAACACGGCGGAACTCGTGAGGATCAAGCGCAGCATGGCAGACCCTTCCCGGCCGGAAATCAGCCCGATTCATCCTAACTTCAGGACCGCCGGAGCGCAAGCACAAAGAACTTGAGAGCGCCCCCCGGAAGGGACCGCCCTGAGCGCCTAGCCCACAAGAGCATCCTTTGGAAGGCCCTCGACAAAGTCACCCTCGTGTCTGGCGGATTCAAGCACCGCACGGGCGATATCGGTCCAGCGCGGGCCGTAGTTGGGGAGGACGATCTGCCGCGCGGCGGCGTCGTCACCTATTTTGATAAAGCCAGCACCTAGGTCGATGAGCACGCGGGCCGTGCGGAGATCAATGACAGTTATGGCGGGCGTGCCTACGCCCAGGAAGCGGTAGCGCATCACCTCGAGCCGGCCCGGCGAGATACGGAGGTACGTGGGCCAGGTCCATGCGAAAGGAATCATGGCCAGGCTCATGACCGCCCAGAAGTCCCACGGGCCGCCTATGAACCGGTTGAAGCCTCCCATGACTTTGATACGAATGAACGTCCATGCCAGGCTCGCAAGGATGGTCAGCACGATGTACGCGGTGAACGCGGGCCACGCTGGAGTTGGTAGCGCCAGTGGAATGGGGAATACGCGGGGCTCGAAGAGTTCGCCGGAGAGCGGCGTGCCGAGCACGGCATGGGCCTGCCGCGGGTTGGCGGTTAGGCGGAGTCGGTAGGCCTCGTCCACCTCGTTGGCGATCGCATAGTGCACGCCCGGGGGCACCTTGGGCAGCATCCTGGTCTTCTGGAACCAAAGCCAGGCGAGGATGGAGGCGACGAACGCCGTTACCACAATGGGCCAGAAGCTGATACCCAGGAGCTTGGACAAGAGCCCCGCAACAACCGACGCGAGTGTGACAACGACTCCCACCGAGAAGAATGTGGGCATGCGGAGGACAGGGACCAGCGCTCCCAGCCGTTCGCGCCGTCCCTGACGCCGATTGCGGACTCCGCGCGGGCGGTAGGCCTTGCTGAGGTGGATGTCCCGGACGAGGTCAGGAACCAGCTTCGGAGGCGGCCCCGCAGGGTGATGAGAGGAGCCCCCGGAAGCGGGGCGCAAGCCTCCCAACAGAGGGTCCGCAAGAGTGGATGTCGGGGGGCACGATTCGCTCATGGGGCATGGGGCCGAAGGTTCACAAATTTGCCTCAAAAAGCAGGCCTCAATTGGGGTGCAAAGCCCCAAGAAATACACGCGAAAACGCCGATTGTTTCAGGCACAAACGCGTCGGCTTTCCTATCATTCCAGCCGGGGTATTTTCGCCGCCTTTGGGAAGCCCGGCACGGGGGATTTTGACGCGATTCCTGACCCTTGGAGTAGCGTCCCAATGGCCCCTGCACCGTCCGCCACCCTACGCCCGGCCAAGCCCGACCCCCCGGTGAATGACACTAAACACATGGCAGAAAAAGCGACCAAATCGCAGGCGACGACCCCGGCTACCACCTCCACCAATGGTGAAAGCGGCCAACCCGTGGGGGCAGTGAACGGCGAGTACGGGGCGGACCAGATTCAGGTCCTCGAGGGCCTGGAGGCAGTCCGCAAGCGCCCCGGCATGTACATCGGTGGCACCGGTCTCAACGCCCTGCACCACCTGGTGTACGAGGTTGTGGACAACTCGATCGACGAGGCAATGGCAGGGCACGCGACGTTCGTGGATGTCACGGTGCTGGCGGACGGGTCGTGCCAGGTTGTGGACGACGGGCGCGGCATCCCGACGGACCCTATGAAGCATGAGGACCCGAACCTCAACGGGAAGCCTGCGATCGAGGTGGTGCTCACGAAGCTGCACGCTGGCGGGAAGTTCCAGCAGGAGGGCTCCGCGTACAAGGTCTCGGGCGGCCTGCACGGCGTGGGCGTGTCGTGCGTGAACGCGCTCAGCGAGTACTTGGACTGCGAGGTCATCCGCGACGGGCAGGTGCACGGCATCGGCTTTGAGCGTGGGCGGGTGACAAGCCCGCTGCACACCGTGGGCAAGCTCCCCGCGAACTCGAAGCGCACCCGCGGGACAAGCGTGGTCTTCATGCCCGATGCGGAGATCTTCCCGGACACGCGGTTTGAATACGTGATTCTCGCGAACCGCCTGAGGGAGCTCTCGTTCTTGAACCCGGGTGTCACGCTCCGCCTCTCGGACGAGCGAGTGGGGCCCGATGGACGCGTCCACGCCGACACCTTCAAGGCGGAGACGGGCCTCCCCGAGTACGTGAAGCACCTGATGACGGGCAAGAGCCCGGTGTCGGAGCTGATCTACTTCAAGCGTGAGGACGCGGCGCAGAGCCTGATCGCCGAGATCGCGTTCCAGTACCACGACGGCTACAACGAGGCCGTCCTGAGCTTCGCGAACAACATCAACAATGTGGATGGCGGCACGCACGCGCAGGGCTTCAAGGTTGCCCTGACGAGGACGATCAACGGCTACGCCAAGAAGGCGGGCATCCTGAAGGAGAAGGACCCCACGCCCAGCGGTGAAGATCTGCGCGAAGGCCTGGTGTGCATCGTCAGCGTCAAGCTGCCCAACCCCACCTTCAACAACCAGCCCAAGGAAAAGCTCCTCAACCCGGAGATCGAGGGCTTCGTTTCCGCGGTGGTGGCGGAAGGACTGGACAAGTGGCTGGAAGAGCACCCGGGCGAGGCAAAGCGGCTGTGCCTGAAGGGAATCATCGCCGCGCAGGCGCGTGAGGCGGCCCGCAAGGCACGGGAACTGACGCGCCGCAAGAGCGCGCTCGAGAGCGGCTCGATGCCCGCAAAACTGCGGGACTGCAAGACCCGCGACGTGGACAAGAGCGAGCTGTACATCGTCGAGGGTGATTCGGCAGGCGGCAGCGCCACGCAGGGGCGCGACGTCGAGACGCAGGCGATCCTGCCCCTTAAGGGCAAGATATTGAACGTCGAGAAGGCCCGCATCGACAAGGTGCTCGGCTTCGAGGAGATCCGCGTCCTGATCGCGGCGACCAGGGTCGGTATCGGGGACGACTTCGACATCGCACGCCTGCGGTACGGCAAGATCATCATCATGACCGACGCGGACGTGGACGGGAGCCACATCCGCACGCTGCTGCTCACATTCTTTTTCCGGCAGATGCCCGAGCTGATCCGGCGCGGGCACGTGTACATCGCCCAGCCCCCGCTGTACCAGATCGCGCGTGGGCCCGGCAAGAACAAGAAGGTGTCGTACGTCCTGAACGACCGCACCCTCGACGACGCGCTCATCGATATCGGGCTGGAGCACTCGGCCCTCGTCGTCCGGGATGTCAGGAGCATCAGCGAGGCCGCCTACGACGCCAGAGAGCTCAAGCGCATCGAAGGTCAGCCCCTCCGCCGTGTGCTCCAGGCTCTGCGTCGCATGAGCGAACTGACGGAAATCGCCGAACGACGCGGCACGCTGTTCAAGGACGTGCTTGCCCAGCGTGACCACGATCCGGAAGCGGGCAATCGCGGCAAGCGCCGGCTGCCCACGCACAAGGTTTCGTGGCGGGGTGGCGAGGCGTACGCGTGGAGCGAGTACCAGGCGCTGGACATCGTCTCGCAGAAGAAGCTGCGGCTCTCGGCGGGCGCCGCCCATGGGGATGATCCGCCGGCCGTGCAACCCGGCGAGCTCGCCCAGGCCGCCACGGCCGTGGTCCGCGAGCTGCACGAGAACCGCGAGCTGGACCGCATCTTCGAGCAGTTGGAGGCGGCCGGGATTCCCGTGACGACCCAGTCCTACTCGCAGGGGCAGGGCGAGACGGTCACGGGCGAAAAAGTGCCCGCGATGTTCGCGTGGATAAGCACAAAGGCGCACGACGAGCCCGAAACAAACGTTGCGGCAGAGGTTGAAGACGATTCCGACGACGCCAAGGCCGCGGCTGCGCGGACGAGCGCGCTCGGCGCTCCCGCCGGCCTTGCAAAGGCGTCGAGCGGGCATGTGGAAGCCCCGAACCTGCCCAGCATCATCGCCGGGCTCCGCGAGATCGGTCGGCGTGGGCTGGAGGTCAAGCGCTTCAAGGGCCTGGGAGAGATGGACGCCGAGCAGCTGTGGGAGACCACGATGGACCCCTCGGTGCGGACGCTGCTCCGCGTGTCGTGGGATATGGGCAGCAACGCCGACGCGCTGTTCACGGTCCTTATGGGTGAAGAGGTGGAGCCGCGCCGCCGGTTCATCGAAGAGCACGCGCTCGAGGTCAAGAACCTGGATGTGTGAGCGGCGGGCCGCGCACCCGTGGCCCCGCTTCGCGGGAGTATGTGCGTAGCGGTTGTAACGACTGGTGCGCCCGGGATGGAGTCCGCTGTCGCGGGCGCATGGGGCCGAGAACCTTCCGGGCCCATTTGTGGAGCTCTACGTCTTACTTTGCCCGCCCGCCCTCCCGATAGAGATGGGGTTCCTGTCTTCATGCTGCGGAGACCGCTATGCCCGCGTCCAGCCCGCCCCCGGGTAAGCCCAACCTGAAGGTCACGAGCGCCGAACGCCCGAACACGCTCGGGCTGTCGCAGCGCGACCTCGTGACGCTCCTGGACAAGCTCGAGGCGATGGACAAGGGCAAGCCGCCGGTGCGGCGCGGCTTCGCCCGCTGGCCCTTCCGCCACGCGACGGTGTGGGTCACACTGACCCAGCCGAGCGGGACCGAATCCAGGCTCAAGCTGGCGTGCCGCAACCTCTCGCGCGGCGGGATTTCCCTGCTGCACAACTCGTTCATGCACCCCGGTTCGGCGGTGGTGGTCGCGCTGCCCAGGCTTGACGGGGGCACCCGCGACGCGCCGGGCACGGTCAGGCGGTGCCAGCACAAACGCGGCACCATGCACGAGCTCGGTGTGCAGTTCGATGAGGAGATTGACCTGCGGGAGTACATGGGTCAGACATCCTCCGACGAGTTCTATTCGCTGGAGAGCGTCAACCCCGAGAAGCTCCAGGGCACAATGCTCTACTGCGAAGACAACGAAGTGGACTTCCGCATCATGCAGCACTTCCTGCGCGACACGCAGCTGCGCCTGGTGCGAGTCAGGACCGGGTCCGAGGCGCTCACGGAGGCAGCCAAGGGCTGTGACATCATCGTCGCCAACTGGCGCATGAAGGACATGGCCGGTACCGACTTCGTCACGCGTCTGCGGGAGCAGAGCATCCACACGCCGGCGATTGTGCTTTCACCTGTGCCCGTTGGTGCGCAGCCCGGCTGGGCCACGCACAACACGGGCGCGCTGGTCAAGCCGTTGCAGCAGACCACGCTCCTGCGTGCCATCGCCGAGCGCGTGCTGCTCAGCCACGACCCGGCGGACGAAGACCATGTGGAGGAGGGCCAGGCAGCGACCATTGCAGCGTCGATGTCGGACCAGTTCCACGCCATCGCGGACGGCCTGGAGAAGTCTCTGGAAAGCAACGACACCACTGCCTTGATGGAGTCGTGCATGCAGGTCCGCGGTTCAGCGCCCGCGCTCGGGCTTACCGCGCTGAGCCGCGCCGCGGAGGCGGCCGTCTCGGCATGCGCGAGCGGCGACCCCGCCCAGCGCAATCGGTCCGTCCGCGATCTCATTTCTGCATGCCGGGCCCTGCCCACCGCCGCTTGAAGTTCGCCACCTCTCTAGGCTGCTGTTTCACAAGCACTTACCGCCGCGCGTGTGGCGAAGAACGTCCGGTAAAAAATGTTTCCCTAACCAACATGGGTGAAAGTTTCCTCACCTGAATGCCGTGAGCCACAGCGCGCAGGGCGCCGGGCCGATGCCCTTTCCCGGGTGAATCCCCGGGAGGATGACATGGAGCCTGTGCTGCATGAGGACAACATGGGAGGGCCCCGTCGACGCGTGTTCGCGCGATGGCCCTTTGCGCAGCAACTGGTGCCCGTGCGGGACCTGTCGTCGCCGGGGCGCACGATCGTTCCCATGAACTGCCGAAACCTGTCCGCCAACGGGGTGGGTCTGGTAAGCTCACGAGAGGTAGGAGTGGGGAAGATGGTGAGCGTGACGCTGCGGAGCCAGGTGCGCGGCGCGGTCGAGGTGCGTGGACGGGTGGTGCGTTGCGAGGAAGCAGGCAGCGGGCGTTTCGACGTGGCGGTGGCGCTCGAGGTGCCGCTCGAGGTCCGGGAATTTGCACCGACCGATCCTCTGGCCAACCACACGGCGCACGAATCGGTGAACGCCGCGTCCCTGCGCGGGCGCGTGCTGATTGTGAGTGCCACTACGGGCGACCGGGCTGCGCTCGTCCGGGCTCTGCGCGGCACCAGCATGGTCGTGACGAGCGTGGCGTCCGCGAGCGGTGCGCGGGATGTCGGCTGCGTCGATATCGCGATCCTGACGTGCAACGAAGGTGACGAGGAGCCCGGCTCTGTGCTCCTGGATCTGTACGAGCAGGGCTTCGCGGGGAAGGCGGTGCTGGTGGCGCCGGATCGTTCCGCGCGGGTCCGCCGCATCGTGGACAAGCTGCCGCTGGCAGGCGTGCTCGTCAAGCCGGTCGAGGACAACCTGCTGCTGCGTGTGCTGACGGACGTGGCGGATGACGCCGGCACAGATCGCGTGCGGGACGCCGCCTAGCAAACACATATTCATGAACTAAGGAAAACCCCGGCGGATAACCGCCGGGGGCTGTGCTCACTTCAGGACGGTTGTTAGATGCAGGGCCCGCCGCCGAAGACTCGGATGAAGGCGGTGATGTCGTCGGTGTCGGGGAAGAGCGAATCGTTGTTGAAGTCGATGTCGTTGCACTGACCCGGGCCGGTCGGGCACGCCCCGCCGCCAAAGACGGCGAGGAAGTCGGCGATGTCCTGCGTGTCGGGGAAGAGGGAGTCGCCGTTGAAGTCGATGGAGTCGCAGCCCGTGGGGGGCGGGTTGACGGTGAGGAGGACTGAATTGCTGGTGACGTTGCCGCAGTCGCTGAAGACGGTGCAGCGGTAGAGGTGCTCGTCGGCTTCCGTCGCATTGAGGACGGTGAGGGTGAGGGTGTCACCACCCGAGAACTGACCCGGGGCGTCGAAGATGGCGTTCCAGGTGGAGCCGATGAGCCTCCACCAGCGGAAGGAGCGCGGGCCGGTGCCGATGCCGATCGAGGTAGAGAAGGTTGCGTTCTGTCCTTCGGTCACGGTGGTGGGGTCGGGCTGGTTGGAGATGGTGGGCGTGGAGCATGCGGCGTCCCAGGACTGGAGGGCTTGGCGGACCTGCTCGCGGAGGATTTCTTCGCGAGCGGTGCTCGGGACGGAGTCGGCCGGGGTATCGACATAGTCCGTGTGGAAGAGGGCCAGGGCGTACTCGTGCGGGACGGTCATATAGCCGAAGACAGGGCCGGCATATTCCTTAAAGGGGATGCTGGCCCATCCCCCAACGGTGCTGTACGAGAGGCCCGTGTCATCGCACGTGGAACCTCCTGCCTTGTGAGCGAACTTGACGAGCGAGCGGAAGTCCGCAACCTCCGACTGCGTGAGGTTGGTTGCGGACGCTTCCTGGGAGATGATCGTGCTCAGCGTGGGGTAGTTGTCCCAGCCCGCGTTGTCGTCGAGATTGATCATGATGTCGTACAGCGTGTCCTGCCAGGGCTGATTAAAGAGCGAGCCGTCGGCGATCTGCTCATAGATTGAAACGCCGTCACGGCAGGTCATGTCATTGGCGGTCGCGCTCGTCACACAGAAGCAGCCGATGGTGGTATTGACCTGGACGTGGTTGAGGTTGAGAGTGTTGTCGGCATAGGCGTTGAGCGTGGCGCGTCCGTAGCGGTTTTCGACCGCCTTGGTGTCAAAGTTGTCGGAGTTGACGAGCATGCCGCGCAGAGCGCTTTCAAGCGTCTGAGTCGCCTGTGCGCATCCGCCGGAATCCGGACAGTCATTGAGACAACCCACGGGCGTCAGGCAGTCGCTCCCCAGCGAGTCCAGGTTCGCGGCGCAACGATCAATCGCGTACGTTCCGTACAGGATTTTGATCATACTCGCCGGGTGGAACTCAAAGTCCTCGTTGAGGGAGCACAGGGTGGAACCGCCCACCTCCTTGAGCATGAAGCCGTAGTTACCTTCGTTGACGCGGGAATCGAAGTATGCACGCATGCGGCGTGTCTGCGCATTCGCGTTGTCCACGCCCGCGACGGCAAACCTGGTCGCGCCGCCGGAATCAACGTACCGCTGGAGGCATGTGAGACGGACGCCGTTCTGGTTCACAAAGTTGCTGACCTCCGCGCTGGTCAGGCCCGGGTGCCACACGCCCAGACCCGGATTCTCGGAGACCATGACAACATTAAACGTGAGCGGGCTCGTGCTGGCGACGTCGATGTCGATAAGTCGGGCACCGTTCGTGGTGAGCGCGGTCGTCACCTGTGCTTCGCCCACGCCGAAGTACCACCACCAGCCGGACTGGTGGTTTGCGCCCGTGTTGGGCACGGCGACGATGCTGTACCGGGTGCCGCTGAGCGTCGTGTACTGATCGATGTCGATAGGGCGCAGGCCGTTGGCGGCCTGCCAGTTGATCATGCCCTGCAGCGTGAGCCCGGTGGCCCAGTCCCACCCTGGCGCGGCGGTCGTGCCGCTGTTGTTCACGACAAGGGCCGACCATGTGCCGCCGGTCGGGCTCACGGGCTCCAGGTCGAGGATGCGCTTGTTGGACAGGCCCAGCGAGGTCGCGATGCTGGTGGTCGACGTCGCCCAGTACGCGTCGGCGCCGGACGCAGCGTACTCCCCCGTGTTGTGCACGGTGATGACGTCGTAGTTCCCCGCAGACGGCGTGATGTTGAACGGCCGGAAGCCCGAGGCAATCATCGCGTCGATGCTCGCGGTCGTCGCGCCGTAGTTGTACGTCCACGCGGTCGGCGTGTCATTGATGCGGTCGGTCTGAGCGTGCGATGCGCCGACAAGGAACATCACAGCGAACGTGAAAAGGCGAGCAGGGGAAAGCGATTGCATGAGAAAGTCTTTCTGTCAGGGTGTGGGGCGGTCTGTTCACGGTCCCGTGCGATCCCGGGCGAGGTACGGACGGGGAAGGGTGCTTGTCATCTGACCACGGCGAGTACGTGCACTGTCAGCAGGGCCCGCCGCCAAAGACTCGGATGAATGCGGAAATATCGTCGGTATCCGGGAAGAGGGAGTCGTTGTTGAAGTCGATGTCGTTGCACTGTCCTGGCCCGGTGGGGCAGGCGCCGCCGCCGAACACGGTGAGGAAGTCCGCGATGTCCTGGGTATCGGGGAAGAGGGAATCGCCGTTGAAGTCGATGGAGTCGCACGCGGAGGGCGGGTTCACGGTGAGCGTGGCGGAGTTGCTGTTCGTCGTGCCGCAGGGGCTGGAAACAACGCATCGGTAGAGGGCTTCGTCGGACTCGTGCACACTCAGCACGTGCAGGGTGCTGGTGGTGACGCCGGAGTAGAAGCCCGTGAGGTCGTTGAGGTTGAACCACTGCGGCGTGTCATACACCTGCCAGCGGAAGGTCCGATCGCCCGTGCCCGCGCCGAGTGAGACATGAAACGTCGCGTCATCGCCCTCGACAGCGGTCGTGTTGTCCGGCTGGTCGAGGACAAAGGGCGTCGTGCACGCAACGTCCCAGGATTGAAGTGCAGCGCGGACCTGCTCGCGGAGAATATCGAAGAAGCAGGCGCGGTCCGTGTCGATGGCATCGTTCTCAACGAACTCGTTGTTGACAAAGTCCGCGAGGACATACTCACGCGGGACGATGATCCACCCGCCGAGGAACTGCACCTTGAAGGGCACGCTCGCCCAGCCGCCGCGCGTGTAGTGGTAGATGCAGCAGGTGCCGACGCCTGGGGTGGGGACTCCGTTGGTGTGGCTGATGCCGTACCCGCCCCGCTTCTGGCAGAGGTTGAACTCGGCTTTCCACGCCGCGATCTCCGAAGGAGTCAGGCTGGTGTTCGCCGCCTCGGAGTCGATCATGGCCTCGGTGTACTGGTCCAGGCCCTGCGTGGCGGTGTCGTTCATGAGCTCGTAGGCAGTATCCTGCCAGGTCTGATTGAAGAGCGAGCCGTCTGCGATCGCCTCATAGATGACGCCGCAGTCCTGCAGCGTGAGTGTGTTGGGGACCGAGGTGTTGTTGTTGCCGCAGCCGATGGTGTGGTGGATCGCTGTTCCGGTGCAGCCCAGCGCGGTGGCGAACGCGTTGATGTTGGTGCGTCCGAAGCGTTGCTCGACCTCGTAGGTTCGGGGATTGTCGGACTGCTCCATCATCTCGCGCAGGACGTTGGAGAGCGGATCGTTCCCCGGG
>CALLYM010000103.1 GCA_937858155.1 uncultured Phycisphaerales bacterium
ACTTCAACGCCACCCACCTCTGCGGCTACGCCACCAACCCCACCGGCCAGACCGAGGCGTGGTACGCGACGATCCCGGCACCTGGAACCGCGCTCTTGGGGCCTGTGTCAGTGATCTTTTGTCGTCGGAGGCGGCCAATGACCGCCAGTTAGTGCAATGTGAAGGCAGGGGTGTGGGTTATTGTGCCTTCGCCGCGCGCATTGGTAATTCCCATTGCGGCCCCGCGCCCGACCGGGTATCTTTGTCCTTGTTCCGGGAACACCTGTCCCACACTAAATGGAGTTGCCCATGTTTGTTGCGAAGAGATTCGTTGTCAGCGCCGCCACGCTGGCCTTGGCCGCGTCCGCCCACGCCCAGTGCGGCGGGTTCAGCATCACGCAGTCTTCGGGCGCATCGATCGTGCCCGGCATCACGGACATCGGCAACCACGTGGACGACGGCACCACGACGGTGGCGCTGCCGTTCCCGATTGCGGTCTACGGCGCGTCGTACTCGAGCATCGTGCTGAGCAGCAACGGCAACGCGCAGCTCACGGGCGACGATGCGGGCTGGGGGAACCAGTGCCTCCCGAGCGGCCTGGGCGTGGCGATCTGCCCGCACTGGGACGACCTGATGACCGATGGGGCGGGGTTCGGCATCTTTACCTCGACGTCGGGCCTTGCGCCCAACCGTGTGTTCAACATCGAGTGGCGCACGCACTACTACAGCGGCTCGGGGAACGCGAACTTCCAGCTGCGCCTGTTCGAGGACAACACGCACTTTGACGTCATCTTCGGCAACCTCGCCGAGACGGGCTCCTCCGCCACCATCGGCGTGCAGCACACGTCGCTGCTGCCCACGCAGTACTCGTGCGAGACCGGCGGCATCGCGGCGGGCACCAAGCTCACGTTCACCTGCTACAACGGTCCCACGGGCGGGGGCAGCGTGGCGCCCAGCACCGTCTACACCTGCGGCGCCGCCGGCACAGCGCTGTTCACCGTCAACGTCGTGCCCGGCAGCAGCCCGCCCAGCACGGGCATCACCGTGACTGGCGACCTCTCGAGCGTCAACGGCAGCGCTTCGCAGGCGTTCTACAACGACGGCACGCACGGCGACGCGACCGCCGGCGACAGCATCTACTCGTATTCGCACGTGGTGCCCTCGGCGGTGCCTTCGGGCGGCAAGAACATCTCTTTCACCGTCGCGGATGCGCAGGGGCGCTCCACGAGCGGGAACATCGGCCTGCAGGTGAACACGTGCCCGGTGCTGGGCCCTGATGTGTGGGTCGCGGCGTTTACCGACGTGGGCTACTACGGCCAGCTCAACGGGCGGAACGCGTACTCGATCGGCACGGTTGCTTGCAACCTGGGTGATGTGCCCGTCGAGTGGCAGGCGGGCAACAACCAGCACCCGGTCATCGGGCAGAACATGTACCGGTATATGAACGGGCGCTTCGAGCAGATCGGGCAGTCGTGGCTGAAGCACGGCTTTGCGTCCACCAACAGCCCTGGGTGCGGCACGTGCATCCAGCCGCCCAATGGCGGCGCTCAGCTGGGCGTGGCCTGCTCGGACGCGTATGGCTCGGGCCTCAACGGCGGGCAGGGTGGGCTCGGGCCGCGGTCGGAGGTAAACCCCACGACGGGCGTATACCCCATGCCGTTCAACACGGGCGATACGTCAAACCTGCTTGGCGTGCGCCTGCAGGTGAACACGCTGGACGTGACGCCCGCGAACAACCCCGGGGCGGTCTACTACGGCGAGTGCCACTACGTCACTCAGGATGACGCGCAGTTCTCCTTGGGCGCGCCGGCGATCAACGGGCTGAACAACACGACGTATCAGGTGCTGGGCATCCCCAGCGCCACGGCCACACCTTCGCTTGTGGGTTCACCCATTGTGCGGCAGCCCGCGATCCGCGCGTGGAAGGACAATGACGCGTCGGTCTCGCTCGTGCCTGTCGATTACGTCGATCATGCGACGCCCGCGGGCATCGTGGCCCGGTTCTGGGTCGCGGGCAAGGCGACGAACCTGGGCGGCGGGATGTGGCACTATGAATATGCGGTGCAGAACCTGAACGCGGACCGCGGAGGTGGGAGTTTCTCTGTACCGGTGCCGGTGAACGCGAACGTCACGAATGTTGGTTTCCACGGCATTTTCGCTCACTCGGGCGAGCCCTACCCCAACACGTTCGCGAACCCGGACAACTGGCCGGGCGCAAAGGTGGGTGGTGAGGTCCGCTGGAACTGCCCCGAGCCATACCAGGCGCCCAACGGCAACAGCGGCAACGCGCTGCGGTGGGGCACGACGTACAACTTCCGGTTTGACTGCAACGTTGCCCCGGTGGGCGCGGGCGGCGCGACCCTGGGCCTTTACAAGCCCGGCACACCCACGACCCTGCAGGCCCTGAGCATCCCCAGCCCCGCGCCGCTCTGCGACAGTGTGGACTTCAATAACGACTCGCTGTTCCCTGATACGCAGGACATCGACGACTTCCTCTCCGTCTTCAGCGGCGGCGCATGCAGCACCGGCAACTGCAACGACGTGGACTTTAACAACGACACGCTGTTCCCGGACACCACCGACATCGACGCGCTGCTGAGCGTGTTCAGCGGTGGGGCGTGCGTGCAGTAATCCTGACGGTGGGAGGGCAACGCCCCCCGCCCCAAGTACAGTCAGAGTGTGTTCCACAACCCCGCCCGAGCGGGGTTGTTTTTCTTGGGGGTGGCGTGGAGTTCCCGCCCCGGTACTCTTGCCCATGCGCCTCGTGGCCATCGACCTGGGTGACAAGCGGACGGGCATCGCCGTGGCGGATCTGGTGGTGCGGCGAGCGATGCCCGTAAAGGTGGTGGAGGTGCCGGTCGCAGAGCGTGCGGGCGAAGCACTCCTGGACGCGCTGGCAGGTGAGGTGGCCGGGCTCCTCGGACCCCGGGACGACTGCACGATCGTGATTGGGCTGCCACTGAACATGGACGGCACGGAGGGACCCCGCGCCAAGCAGGTTCGGGCGTTCGGGGAGCGCCTCCACGCGCGGTTCAGGGCCGGTGCTTCGGGTGCGAGGACACTTGTGTATCAGGACGAACGCCTGACCAGCGCCCAGGCGGACTGGGACATGGCACGCTCGGGCCTCACGCACGCCCAAAAGAAGGCCCGGCGGGACGCTTTGGCGGCGGCGGCACTGCTGCAGGATTATCTGGACAATGCAGCGCGTGGCCCGTAGAACGAGAGGGCAGGGCCTTGATTTGTGGGGTGTGGGGATACCGGAACCGGGTGGGCTTGGGGAACGTCTAACTTTGCAGGAAGGGCGGGGCTGGTGCCCGATTGGGACGGGAGTCTGAGCGATACGGTGTGGCTGAACGCACAGTTGGCTTACCCCCTTCCCACTCTGTGTGGGAGGGGGAAAGGACAAACGATGACACTCATCATGACGCCGTGGTTGATGCAGCAGGCCTTCGTCGGCATTGCGGCGGGATCGTTGGGGATTGGTGTCCCGCCGGAGCGGGGGTGGTCGGAGCCGGACGCGTCCGATCCTGTTGCAACATGGGTCCAGATACGTGATCACAACATGACGACCGGAGTTTTCACGCACGGGTTGTATTCCGGCACATTGCCGCCCGCGGATCAGGAGAAACTCGACGAAGTACGCGCTCTCTTCGCATCCCTGCAAGAGCAGCCGCCCCCCGGCCGTCAGCACACGGGCCCTATTGAAACCGTGATCGAGGTGAAAGATCCAAAGAACGTGGTCGGAACGATTGTGGATCAGTCTGAGCCGACCGCGCCGCCGGCGGAGATCAGGACGGCCGACGACTTGCTCGCCGCGCTCCAGTTTGCAGACCAGGGGCTGCAGACGCTCCGGGCGGATGTGGTTTTCGACAAGCTCAACGACGCGCTGGGGGATCGCCAGATACGCACGGGCAAACTGTGGTTTCAGACCGACGCGGCGGCCGACGCGTCCAAGCCTCCTCGCCGCCGGTTTGCGGTGCACTTCACGAGTTTGCAGCTGGACGACAAGCTGACAAGCCAGGATCAGCACCTGGTCTTCGACGGCGAGTGGTTTATCGAGAAGAACGCCTCGCAGAAGCAGTTCAAGAAGCGGCAGATCGTGCCTGCCGGACAGACCATCGACCCGCTCAAGATCGGTGAGGGGCCGTTCCCGATACCGATCGGCCAGAAGCGGTCGGAAATCCTGAGGCGGTACAGCGCGGAACTGCTGCCCGCCACGGCGGACATCACGCCGCAGGCGAGTGACGACGCGAAGAAGCGGGAGAAGGAACTGGCCGCGATGATCCAGTTCGTCACGCGCGTGCGGACGAACGTGAAGGACCCCAAGACCGGCGTGGTGACGCCCTTGGACACGCCGGCGACGTTCTACCAGTTGAAACTGACGCTGCGCCCGGAATACCGGGATGAAGAGAGCCTGCGTGAGGTGCGGCTGTGGTACCGAGAGCTGAGCAGCACGGAGGGCGGCGCGGCGGAGGGGGCGAAGCCTGTGCGCACGCTGCTGCCGCGGATGGCACGCACGGTGAACCGCGCGGGCGATGTGTCCATCGTGCAGCTGACCAATGTGAAGGTGAATCAGCCGGTGGAGCCGGGCGTGATGGACGCTGCGCCCCCGACCGACCCGGACTGGGAAGTGACGGTGACGCCGCTCGAGGGTGAGCCTGCGCCGCAGTAGTTTGGGTTCGGGGCGGGTGTCCGTCCCCATCCAGGGAAGGATGATCGCGTGACGACCGGCCGATCAGTTCGACAGTGTTCGCGTGGTTGGGCCCTGCGTGTCGTTGCGGGTGCGGCCTTGGCATTGGTGGCGCATCGCGCCGCAGCGCAGGGCGAATCACACCCGGTGCAGCCCGGCGTCGCGCCGGACAAGGGAGACAAGCCTGCTCCGCGTATCACCCCGACGGGCGACATCGGTGGTGAAGGGGTGGGGGATGGGGGTGATGAGCCGGAGGCCATCGCCGCGCCGGCTCCTATTGCGATGCCGGACCTGGATGGGGCGATCGTCACACTGCTGGACGCTGAGTATCTCAGCGAGGGCGAACGCGCGGCGCTGCGTGTTGCGCACGGTGTGTGGGAGACCTCGGACCTTTCAACGCCCGCACTGCGGCAGCAGGCCGCGCTCATCCGCGGCGCGTTCGGGGAGGCCCTGCTCACCGCCCCGGATTCGCCGCCACTGGTGCGAGCGAACGCGCTGCTCATGCAGGGGCGTCCGGCGGACGTGCTGACGGCGCTGGACAAGGAAGAATCACTCGCCGCAGCGCGTTTGCGGGCCGAGGCGCTGGTGCAGACGGGGCGTCGGGAAGAGGCGGAGACGCTGCTGCTGTCGGTCGTCTCAAGGGTGCGGGACCCTGGGCTGAATGACGCGGGCGAGGCCGCGGAGGGCGTACGGGCGATGCTCCTGCTGGCGCGTCTGCGCGGTGCGGAGGATGCGAAGGTGGTGGGGTATCAGGAGCTGCTCTCGATCATTGCGCGGGCGCGGGATTCGCTGGACCGGCTGGACCCGGGCGTGCGCGTTGCGGAGGCGATGGTGTTTTATGAGAAGGGGATGTACGGCGAAGCGGCGCAGGCCCTGAGCGAGTGCCTGACGCTGTGCCCTCGGGACGCGGAGGCGTGGCACCTGCTCGGCCGGATCAACGCGGCGACGTTTGCGTTTGACGACGCGGAGTCGATCGCGCTGCGGCTGGAGGTGCTGGCGGGCGCGGACCCGGAAGGGCTCGACGACGGGCAGGCGGGTGTCTCAGCCTATGGGTGCCTGGTGCGGGCGCACGCCAAGCTCCGTCAGAATGAAGGCGCGTTGGCGGAGCAGGCGCTGGAGCCAGGGCTTGCGCTGTGGCCCGCCAACCGGGACCTGCGGGCGATGCAGTGTGCGGCGTGGGCGGTGAGCTTTGACTTTGAGAAGACGGACCAGCTGATCCGGGCGTACGACTCGCTGGCACCTGGAGCGCCGGAGGCGTGGCTGGAGACGGGCAAGGCGCTCGCGGACGCGCGCCAGTATGAGGACGCGGCGCGGTACCTGCGCGGGGCGGGCGAGCGGGCGCCGGCGTGGGCGGAGCCGCATGTGGAGCTGGGCTTGTCTCAGATGCAGGCGGGCAAGCTGGAAGAAGCAAAGTCCGCCTTGGACAAGGCCCTGCTCCTGGACCGCTTCCACGCACGCGCCAAGAACAGCCAGACGCTGCTCCACGAGCTGACGAGCTACACGAGCATCGAGGGCGAGCACTTTGTGGTGCGGTACAAGCCGGGCGACGATGAGGCGATGGCGAAGGAGATGCTGCCGCAGCTGGAACGCATTTACGAGCGGGTGACGGGGAAGGAGCCCGGCGGCATCGACCACAAGCCGCTGGGCAAAGCTGTTGTCGAGCTGTACCCCAACCACCGCTGGTTCGCGGTGCGCATCGCGGGGATGCCGAAGCTGCACACGTTCGCGGCGGCGACGGGGCCGGTGATCGCCATGGAGACGCCACGCAGCGGGCCCGGGCACCTGGTGGGACCTTACGACTGGGCGCGGGTGGTGCAGCACGAGTACACGCACACCGTGACGCTTTCGCGGACGAAGAACCGCCTGCCTCACTGGTTCACGGAGGCGGGGGCGGTGTACCTGGAGGATGCGCCGCGCGATTGGAACACGGTGCAGCTGCTGACGCGCATGATCGAGGGCGATTCGCTGTTCGACTTCGACACGATCAACGTCATGTTCACGAGGCCAAGGAAGCAGACCGACCGGGCCCAGGCGTACGCGCAGGGTGCGTGGATGTACGAGTGGCTTATCGAGAAGTGGGGGAGGGAGGCGCCGCTCACGCTGATGGACCTGTATGCCACGGGCGTGCGCGAGCCGGAAGCCATCCACAAGGTGACGGGCCTGACGCGGGAGCAGTTCCTTGTTCAGTTCAAGGCGTGGGCACGCGGGCAGTTGGCCAACTGGGGGATGGTGCCGCGGGAAGGGCAGCACAAGGTCGCTGAACTGCTGGCGGGAGAAACAGGGGACGCGACGGAACCGACACCCGAAGTGGTCGAGCAATGGCGGCAGAAGGAACCGGGCAACCCGTTCGTGCTCGCGCTGGCGGCGCGGGGTGTCGCGGAGAAGCCAAGGTCGGGCTGGTCGGCGGAAGACATCAAGACGCTTGTCGACTACGCCGCCGCACGCCCCGTGGACCCTATGCCCCACCGCGAGCTTGCAGCGTACTTCCTCGCGGGCGCGACGCCGCGTGAGGCGATCCAGCATCTCGAGTATCTGGACGCCCGAGAACAGAATTCACCCGCGTACGCGGTGCAGCTTGCGAGGCTGTATTCGGGTGACCAGAAGTGGACAGAGGCGGTTGCCAAGGCGCGCCGCGCCACGCGGATCAGCCCGTACGACGGGACGGTCCGTGAGGCCGCGGCGGCCATCGCTCTCCAGGCGGGGGACTTGGCTGAAGCTGAAGAACAGGTATGGGCCCTTACGGTCATTGAGCCCGACCGGGAGGTCCACAAGCAGCGGTTGGAGGCCGTGCGGAAAATGCGGAAGTAATCCCTCAGCACAAAGACGCCGAGATGGGAGACGAATACGGCGAGCCGGTGACAGGGCGGTGCTGCACCACCTTGTTTCTAGGCCAAATTGTTAGTGCTTTCCGCACTGGGATTCGAACCATGCCTTGACCGTGGCGGTCGTCGTCTCGGCATCTGCGCGCGGGAGCGCCATCACCGGCCCGAACCGCACAACGGCGTGTCCCCTGCGGAAGAGGCTGCCCCAGGCGGTCCGAGTTTCGGGCGTGCCACGCAGGAACACAGGCAGCACGCGGGCGCCACCGGCCTGTACGATCATGCCGACACCCGGGTGGAATGGCAGCAGTACCCCCGGGGGTCGCTCGATGCGCCCCTCGGGGAAGATGCCGATGACGCCGCCATCACGCAGCACGCGGATCGCGGCCCGCGCAGAGGTTGTGTCTCGTCCTTTGCGGTCGACATCGATGATGTCTACCCACTCCCAGATGTCCGCGAGATAACGCGTGCGCATGTCGCGCCCCATCATCCATTGCACGAAGAAGGGGCAGGCGGCCTGCACCAGGAGTGGGTCGACCCCGGCGGTGTGGTTCACGACGAGGATGAGCGGTCCGGGCGAGCGGTTGTGGGGGAGGTGCGCAAGGCCTTCGTACGTGCAGCGATGGAACCATCGTGCGTACAGCCGAACAAACCACCAGGCCAGCCCTGTCACGGGGTCAGGGCGTGGCCCCTGCATGAGGGCGTACGCGCAGCAGGCCCAGAGCAGCCACGCGCTGGAAAGTCCCAACGCCAAGATGGACCAGTTTGGCATGGTCACGGGCCGCGATGTTAGCGATGCGCAAAGTGTCCCGGGCAAGAAATGGAAGGCAGCTCACATCTGATTGGGGTATGTGCGGGTGCGACGGCGTGGACGCGTACGCTCAATTCATGGCGGACCTGTGGTCGGGCAAACGCGAGCAGGCGCGGCAGCGCGTGGAACCGCTGGCGGTGCGCATGCGCCCGCGCACCCTCGAGGAGTTCGCGGGGCAGCAGCACATCCTGGGTGAAGGGAAGCTGCTGCGGCGGATGCTGCAGGCGGACGCCATCACGAGCATGATCCTGCACGGCCCGCCCGGCACGGGGAAGACGACCCTCGCGGAACTCATCGCGAAGCACACGAAGCGTGTTTTTGTGCGCGAGAACGCGGCGCAGGTGGGCGTGAAGCGCATCCGCGAGATCTGCGACGAGGCGCAGAAGCGGCTGGAGATCGAGGGGAAGAGGACCATTTTGTTCCTGGACGAGATCCACCGGTTCACGAAGGCGCAGCAGGACGTGCTGCTCTCCGACGTGGAGCGCGGGCTGATCACGCTCATCGGAGCGACGACGGAGAATCCGCTGTTCGCGGTGAACAGTGCGCTGGTGTCGCGCAGCACGCTGTTCAGGCTTGAGGTCCTGCGCGAGGAGGACATTATCGCCACGCTGCGCCGGGCAGTCGCGGACAAGGAGCGGGGCTACGGCGGCCTGGACTTGAAGGTGGATGATGAGGCGCTCCACGTGTGGGCGGTGAAGTGTGACGGCGACGCGAGGCGGGCGCTGACGGCGTTGGAAGTGGCGGTGGAGAGCCAGCGGCATTCTGCATTCGGCATTGGGCATTCGTCGCAGGCGGCACCTGACATCAGTTCCACGAATGCCGAATCACGAATGCCGAATGCCGGTTCACTTCACATCACCCGCTCCATCGCCGAGGACTCCATCCAGCAGAAGGCCGCGGTCTACGACGGCACGGGCGACGGGCACTACGACGCGGTGAGCGCGATGATCAAGAGCGTGCGGGGGAGCGACCCGGACGCGGCGGTGTACTGGATCGCGATGATGCTGGAGGCGGGCGAGGACCCGCGGTTCATCGCGCGGAGGCTGGCGATCCTGGCGAGCGAGGACGTCGGCAACGCCGACCCGCGCGGGATCATGATCGCCGCTGCGTGCTGGCAGTTGGTCGAGCGCATCGGCATGCCGGAGGCCAGGATCACGCTCTCGCAGTGCGCGTGCTACCTGGCGCTGGCGCCCAAGAGCAACGCGAGCTACGTGGCGATCGATGCCGCGATGGCCGATGTGCGCGAAGGGCGGACGGTGCCGGTGCCCGTGCACGTCAAGGACGGGAACGTGCGGAAGGCGGGGGAGATGAGCGCGGGAGGCATGCAGCCCGACCGTCAGGGAGGGCCCGCGCAGCAGTACAAGTACGCTCATACGGACGGCGTAGCGGACGCGTATCTGGGGATGATCGGGACGCAGGATTATCTGGGCGTGGAGAAGAAGTACTACGAGCCGGTTGGATTTGGGATGGAGAAGGTGCTGAAGGAGGCGCTGGAGAGGGCAAGGGCGGTGCGTGCAAAAACCCACCGGGAACATGCATCCAGCTGAGCAGTCCAATGCCGTGGACGCCTACACAGGAGTTGAAGGTGGCAATACTCATCCGGGGAGCTTCGAAGTGTTCGCTCTGCGGCGCAACGATCAAACACGCGGATAGTGTGGTGGCATTCCCCGCGTTCCTCGGACGCAAACAGCGGCTTGCAAAGTACTCCGATGCGAGTTTTCATGAGCACTGCTTCGACAAGTGCCCGGACAAGGAGGCTGTTTTCGCGATGTACGAGAAGTGGTGCGCTATCTGGGATTCACGCCCAAACATTCCTTACGGGCCCGCAGCGGACGAATGGGTGTCAAAGAGTTTCAAGGAGTTCGAGTAGTTCACGGGTATCGGGTCGTTAACCTAACGGGCATCGTTACCTTCAACCACAATAACCTCGATCCTGTCGCAATCATTGCAGCCGGTTGTGCCCGCGCCGGCATGTAAATCGTGTCCCCCGCGCGCACGTTGAGTGGCGGGTATGGGGTACCCGCAAATGGCTTCACGACGCCCTCGCCCTCGACGATCACCGTGATCGAGAAGTTGTCGCACATGCCCTGTGAGCCTTGCTCAGCATGGTACTTGAACACGCTGAACCAGTCCGTTCCCATGCCACCCTGCATCATCCCAGGCTTGTTGAATGTGACCGCCGCCGGCGCCGGCCCCCACGCGATGCAATCCATAGCCTGCTCGATGTGTAGCTCGCGTCCTTTTCTGCGCCAGTCGTAGACACGGAACGTTGTGTCACTGGGTGTCTGCACCTCGGCCACCAGCACACCCGCACCAAGCGCATGCACCGTGCCGCTGGGCAGGTTGTGGCACTCGCCCACCACCGCCGGCACAGCTTCCATCAACGCCACCACGCCACTCCCGTCGCCCGCACGCAGGGCGCGCTCAAACGCGTCACGCGTCACCCCCGGCTTGACGCCTTTGTAGATCACACTGCCCGGTTGGGCATCAAGCACGTACCAGCACTCGGTCTTCAGGTGCGCATCTTTATGCTTGGCCGCGTACGTCGGGCTGGGATGCACCTGCACCGAGAGGTCTTCCCGCGCGTCCAGGAACTTGATGAGGAGCGGGAAGTTGCCTTCGGGCGTCAGTGCCGCCCGTGGTAGCAGCGCGTCGCCCCACAGATCGATCGCATCGTGGATGGTCTTGCCCGCGAGCGGTCCGTTGGCGATCACACTCCGCACTGCGGTGCCCCCAGCCCCGCTTGCGCTGGTGCCGGGCAAGTCGGCAAGCTCCCAGGACTCCCCGACCTTGTCGCCCGGTTTCACGGCCTTTCCGAAGCTTGAAAGACGGTCGCCGCCCCAGACCTTTGGGAAGAGTGTGGGGCGGAAGACGAGGGGGTAGGGGGGGATCGGCGGGGTGGTCATGGGTGAGGGACGAGTCTAACCACCGTGCACTCTCGAGTGGCATGGCCGTTCCGACTGATACCCTTCTCCATGTCCTCGCCGTCCACGCTTGCCGGCACGGGCCTGTTTTCTGGCAGGCCGGTTTCTGTTGAAGTCACGCCGGCGTGTGCACCCACGGGCATCCGGTTTCACGCCGGGGGCGTGGTCATTCCCGCGACCGTTGACCACGTGACGGCCGACGCGTCCTGGTCTGGGTTGCCAGCGGCCGTTCAGATCCGCAACACGACGCTGCGTGGTGGAGCCGCTCCTGTCTTTGTTGCGACAACGGAGCACCTGCTGTCCGCGCTCGCCGGATTGGGTCTCTGGCACGCCGACGTGCGGCTGAACGGAGTCGAGGTGCCGATCTTTGATGGATCTTCGCAGGCGTTCGTTGAAAGTCTTACTCGCCAAAGTAACTTGTGTTTTCCCCCGCCCGCGCCGCTCACGATCGCACGGCGTGTGCAAGTTGACGACCCTCGCTCGGGCTCCTTCATTGCAGCGGAGCCGCTCGGGCCCGGTGAACACCCCACGTATACGTACGAGTTTGACTTTGGCCCGGGGTCCACTGTGCCGGCGCACTCGGCGGCCTGGGATCTTTCACCTGCCACGTACGTGAGCGGCATCGCCCCCGCGCGCACTTTTTCATTCCTGCACGAAGTCGAGGCGGCCCGGAAGGTGGGGCTGTTCGCTCATCTCACGCCGCGAGAGATGCTGGTGGTTGGGAAGGATGGGCACCCCGTCGACAACACCTGGCGGTTTCCGGACGCTGCGTACATCACCACCGAGCCGGCCCGCCACAAGCTGCTGGACCTGATCGGCGACCTGGCGTTGCTCGGCCGTCCGCTGCACGCCCGCGTGGTCGCGTCCCGGTCCGGGCATGCCCTCGCGCATCAGTTCTGCCGGTCGGTCATAGAGGCCGCCCACCCTGAAACTTCGGCGGCGACCCGGGCGTAGAAGCGGTGAAAGAATGAACACGCGTCGGTCAACTCCGTACAGCGCTCGCAGCAGAAAGCTGCGTATGGGGGGGTTCACACTGATTGAGCTGCTGGTAGTCATCGCAGTGATCGCCGTGCTGGTAGGCATTACTCTGCCCGCCCTCTCCAAGAGCCGAGAGGCTGCGCGTCGCACCAAGTGCCTCACGAACCTCAAAAGTATCGGTGTGAGCGTGTCGCTCTACATGGACGCGGAGAGCAAGGGGACGATCCTGCCCCGCGTGCGCCCGCTCAACACGGGCAGTAATCAGAACGACCCCAGCTTGCTGGACGTGCTGAAAAAGTACACCGAGGCCGCGGCGCCATACCGGGACGCGAACAACGACTGGGTGAGCCCCGACCCCTGGCGCTGCCCGAGCGATACGAGGTCGTTCGATCAGACCACGCAGTTCAAGCCTCAGTGGCAGGCGTACGGCACTTCGTACTCGTACCCGCCGGGCGAGCTCATGCTGGGCGTGGAGTTGCTCACCATTCCGCCAGAGCGTGCGCAGACGGGTGTGAGCCGGGCGTACGCGGACCGGGGCAACAAGATGGCGGTGCTGATCGACGCGGACAACTGGCACCATCCGCGCTGGGACGCGTTCGGCGACCCGGACTTCTTGAGCGAGGAGCAGCGATGGAAGCGGAACGCGGTGTTCTTCTCTGATTGGCACGCGGACGACACCAAGTACCCGCCGCAGGAGTTTCTGTCCGAGCTTGTGCAGGACTGCATCCGTTTTTCCGGCGGAATATGACGCACTTAATCGCACACCAGCTCAGCCTGGATGCACTGGTAGACCCGACGCATGGCCGACACACCCTCCCGGGATTCCATGACACCCCTTCCGGTCTTCCGGCGTGCCACGCTGCGCGGGCGTCTCGCGGAGTTTGAGCAGGGGGTGTTGGATCGCGCGCGCGTCATGCTGTTTGGGACCCAGGCCCGCGCGGCCCGCACCAAGCGGACCGTGATTGTGGGAGGGGCGGTCTTTCTCCTGAGCGCGGGCGTGACGGCGTACTTCGTGCTCCGGCCGATCCCGCGCCCCGACTATGAGACGGCTGGGCTGGACGATCTCTTCAATTACACGCTGTTAACCGACGAGTTCAACCGCCTGCCCGTCGAGGAGCGGATGCGGCTCATCTCGCAGCTGGTGCAGCGACTCAAGAACATGAAGCCCAGCGAATCGCTGCTGCTCGCTTCGTTCGCCGCGGGCATTGAGGCATCGGCCCGCGACCAGATCGAGGAGAATGCCTCACGGCTCGCGGTGGACGCGTGGGACATGTACGCCAAGGACTACGCGAGCGTGCCTGACGAGGGGCGGGAGCAGTACCTGGAGAACACCTTCGTCGAGTTTGCAAAGATGATGGAGACCGTGGGCGAGGGCAAGCCCAGGGATATCTCCGACGAGGACCGCGTGAACGAGATGCGGTCGCAGGTGCAGAAGGACATGAAGGACATCAAGGACCCCGAGAACCGCCCCGACAACAAGCAGCTCGCGGGCTTCCTGGGCTTCATGAACAACAAGGTGGCTTCGCGCGCATCCGCCCAGCAGCGCACGCGCGGGCAGCAGATGCTCCGCGACATGACCAGGCACTTCCGCGGGCAGGACATTGCCACGGGCAAGCCGCGCGGCGGGGGCTGAATATCCACAGTTCTTTGGCTCTTGCTACGCGCCGTGCCCACGCGCGACGAGCAGGCCCAGCCACACACAGGCAACGCCCAGCACCACGTTCCCGCCCATATTGAGCGCGGCGAGGCCGACGCGCCCCTCGCGCCACCACTGCACGGTCTCGATGCTTAGCGCTGAAAACGTCGTGAGCCCGCCCAGCGCCCCTGTGATGAGCAGCAGACGCCACGGGTCCTGGGCGGACCTCATCGAAGCAAAGGTTCCCAGCAGCACACCGCCTGCAAGGCACCCCAATGCGTTTGCCGCAAGCGTCCCGACCGGAGCCGCCGCACCGAGCGCAATCGCGCAGAGCGTGAGGGCATACCGCAGCATGCTGCCCGCGGCCCCGCCCGCCGCCACCAGCGCGAAGTGCTTGAACGCGATCATGCGCCGTTCCTTTCCGACCACGCATGTTCCACGGCGGTCCCGAACCTGGCCGCGAACGCGGCGGCATCGCAGAGAGCGCTTCGTTGCACGCGGCCCCGGAGTTCGGCCCGGTACGCGATGAGCCGGGATCGGTCTTTCGCGAGCGCCGCCGCCTTTTCCACAAAGTCATCCTCGTTCTGAGCAACCCAGCCCATTGCATCCCCGCCCACCGCGCGGAGGATGCTCACGCCCACGCGTGCCGCGTGCCTGTCGCCGGACAGCGTCACCACGGGAACGCCCATCCATAACGCTTCGCACGTGGTCGTGGTGCCGTGGTAGGGGAACGTATCGAGCGCCACGTGGGCTTGGCCGTACGCCCGCAGATGGTCTGCGCGGGAATCCATGCTCAGGAGGATGGTGGTGCGATCGGGTGTCAGGCCCCACGACGCGAGCTTCTCGCGCACCTCGCGTTGCAGCTCCGGCTCGGTGACATTAGTCATTTTCAGGACGAGGCGCGACCCCGGCACCGCGTCGAGCACGCGACGCCACAGTGCAGCCACGTGTGTATTGATTTTCTGCAGGCTGTTGAACGAAACAAACGTGATGGGACCGTCTTCTGCGGGGAGCGGAAGAACTTCAGGCGCGTCGGTGGCCGGGCGGTAGCAAAGGAAACAGGGGTCGAGCCGCAGCAGTTTTTCCGTGGCCTGCGATTCAGTACCCACGGGGTCGCTGGAGCTGTCCACGATTCGCCAACCGATATTCCGCACACCCGTGGTATTGGGGTACCCCAGCCACGTGATTTGTACAGGCGCGGGGCGCATGGCCGCGGCGATCATGCTGTGCGGCTGTGTGTGTCCCGCAAGATCGAGGAGGACATCGCAGCCGTCGCCCGCGACCGCGCGGGCAACCTCGTCCGCCGATGCGTTGTTCTTGAGCCACCAGCGATCGGCGTAACGCTTCAGTCGCGCCGTGACCTCGTCTTCAAGCTTGTTGATGTGGTACACGCACACCTCGAACCGCGAGCGGTCCATGTGCTCCAGAAGGGGCTCGAGGAAGAACGTCACCGAGTGTGCCCGCAGGTCCGCGGAGACGATGCCGATCCGGAATGTCGGCCGGTCGCCCCGCGGGATGCGAGGGATGTTGGGGAGTGTCGTGCGGGCCAGGCACGCGCCGAAGTCCTTGTGAACTTCGAGGAGTTCTGCGGGGGGGAGCAGCAGGTAGTTGCTCGTCAGGCAGCGCAGGCTGCGGCTGTACAAGTCGGTGGGGAGGGCCTGCGCGATCTGTGAGGACAGCCAGAAGGCCTCGTCGCACCGGCCCACCGATACCAAGAGCGAGACCTTGTTGATGAGCACGCCGCCGGCGCCCGGATGGTGGGCCAGGGCCTGGTCGCTCACGCGGAGAGCATCCAGGTAACGGCGTTGGCCGCCGAGCATCAGCGCGTAGTCGGTCAGTATGTCCAGGTCGGCGGGGGCAAGCCGTGCGGCTCGCTCCATGCTCGCGATGGCCTCCGCCGGCTTCATGGTGAGGTACAGGCAGCGGGCCAGGGCCGAGTATCGGTGCGGGTTGGCTGGCTGCAGCCCTGCGGCACGCTGGGCGTAATGCAGTGCCCGTTCATCGTTCCCGAGTTTGTGCTGCGTCACGGACGCGAAGTGCATCGCGTCCGCGTCCTTGGGAGACTTCGACGCCCACGCCAAGGCCGCCGTGGCGGCCTGTGCAGCCTGCCCTGCCCGGAGCATTTGCTCGATCTGGGCGGCCTTGCCGAGCCCGGGGTTGAGGGGTGAAGGGCGGAATGGCTGCGGGGGCTGGTGTGGTTGTTGGCCCGTCACCGCACACCCCTCTCGATGCGCTCACGCACAAACTGCCGCGCCTCCGCATCCGCCGCGAGCACATCGACGAGCGTGCGCACCTCTCGCACCGGCACGTCCGCGAGCGCGGCCTCGACATGGCGCGTGATGCTCCGGAACCCCGTGCGCCCTGCGAGGAATGCCTCCACCGCGACCTCGTTGGCGGCATTGAGGGTCGCGCCGCTCGTGCCGCCACGCTCCATGGCGTGGTATGCGAGCGCGACGGCGGGGAACCGGGCGTGGTCGATGGGTTCGAACGCCAGCGACCGCAGCGAGGACCAGTCCATTCGGGTTGAACACCCTTCCAAGCAGAACGGCCATGTCAGTGCGCGCTGGATGGGCGTCTTCATGTCCGGCGCGGCGAGTTGCGCGACGTTGGAGCCGTCCAGAAACTCCACGATGGCGTGGACTAGGCTCTGCGGGTGGACCAGCGCATCCAGTTTCGCCGCCGGCAGCCCGAAGAGCCAGTGGGCCTCGATGAGTTCCAGCGCCTTGTTCATGAGTGTGGCGCTGTCGATAGTGACCTTTGCACCCATGCTCCATGTGGGGTGCTTGAGGGCCTGCTCGGGCGTGGCACGTTCGAGTTGGTCGATGGTCCATTCGCGGAACGGGCCGCCGGAGGCGGTGATGGTGGCGCGGCGGATTGCCGCCGCATCGAGGTGTGGTGGAGCATTATCCTGGTCGTACGCGTCGTACGGCACATTGTGCCGGAAGACAAACTGCGGCGTGTTCGAGTTTGCGCTGAGCAAGCACTGCCACAGGCCCGCATGTTCGCTATCCACAGGGAGCAGGCAGCAGGTCTGGCGCTTGCGTTCCACCGAGGGGCGCACGAGTGTCCCCGCCGCTACGAGCGTTTCCTTGTTCGCGAGTGCGATTGCGCGCCCGCACTCCACCGCCGCCAGCGTCGCAGGTAGCCCTGCTACGCCCACCATCGCCGCGAGCACCAAGTCGCAGTCGACGCTGCGCACGAGTTCCTCCGCGCTGTTTGCCCCGCGCAGCGCTCGGCACCCGCTGGGGAGATCGCTCGCGCTCAGCCCACCGCACTCGCCATCGGCCAATGCGACACTCTTGACCCCAAACCGCCTCGCCTGCTCGGTGAGCAGTGACACGTTCTTCCCCGCCGCGAGCCCGGCGATCTCAAACGACACGGGCGATTGACCAACTTTGGCCAGCGCATTGACATGAGCCACCACCTCGAGGGCTTGTGTCCCAATCGAACCGGTGGAACCCAGGATGAGCAGCCGTCTTGTGGTCATGCATTCCTTCCGCCTCGCCATCCGGCCCTTGCACTTTGGTCAGTGCTTCGCCAGGTCCCGGTAGACCACCAGCGTATATGCCAGCAGCCCCGCGACGCCACCCCACATCAGGAGCAGGCCCGGGCCGCCCACGCTCCGGGTCATCTGCTGCCCGCCCGAAATAGTCACCAGGCACGCCAAGGCTGGGAAGAACGTCCAGAGGTACACCGTCAGCGGCATGCTCCGTGAGAGCCGCAAGGCCGCCACCGCACCCGTGATGGTCATGACAAAGCAGCTCGCCGCCATCGCCATGCGCTCATGCACTTTCGCGAGCACGTCCCGGCGCATCTGTGTGACGCGCTTTGACAGCGTCAGTGCGCGTTGCGCGACTTCCGGGTCGTCTCTGACGGCGCTCTTGCTCACTTCTTCCAGGAGGCGTGGCGACGATAACCCGGCCAGTGCGCCGGCAGCATCGCCCCGCGCCCGAAGGCCGTGGATGGCGAACACGGTCCGCTCGGGCGAGGCTGAAAAGTCCCGTCCGTTACGCACCTCGCGCGTCCTGGCCTTGTGTAATTCCAGGGACATCGCCCCGCCGCCCGCGGCCATAGTGAGCAGAGCCTCCGGGGCGATTGTTTCGAGGGCCACCTCACCGTCGGTGCCCGCCCTCGTGTGGGAAACAATGACCGACCCCCGGTCCTTGCCGGGGAGTAGTCGGACACCTGCCGCGTCCTGCACGAGTCCCGACGCCCATACGGTCACGAGCCGCCCATCCCCGTCGATCAATGAAACCGAACCGCTCTGGGTGAGGGACTTCTGCATCGAACCCACCAGGTCCACGCGGGCGACGGCCGCCACCAAGGCCGACCGATCCGCCTCGATCCAGTTGATGTCCTCGGGGAAGTCGCGGAGACGCCGGAGCCGCCCGTAGCTGAGGAACTTTGGATTATCGCGGAAGACGTTGGGCACACGGAAGACAAACGACGTTTCGTCGCGGAAGCCACCGATGCCGCCCGGGTCCGCGCCCACCACGTTCCACATTGTGAGCACCGCAACGGATGCGTCGTCTTCCCGGGCGTTGCGGCCCGCGTCGTCAACCATGCCGGCCATGGCGGTGCCGGGGTACAAGAACAGAGTCGCCCGCTGGGCGGTGAGTTCCTGGACCGGCTTGCCGTCGCGGTCCAGTTGCATGACGCAGAACCCCTGAAACTCTATCTGGTCCACCTGCTTGCCCGCCGGGTCACGCGCGGGACGCACCGCACGGTCGGCAAAGATGATCGTCTTCTCCGCCCCCTCGCCGATCAACGCAGGACGGCCCCGGTCCACATCCGCCAGCAGCAGTTTCGCGATGTCGTTGGTCACGATCCGCTGCATCTCCTGCAGGAACCGCGGGATTACCTGCTCGTTCAGCAGCACGAGCACGCCCGCGAGCACGAGCCCCATGATCATGGCGGGCATGAGGAGTGACCGGTGCGAGACGCCCCCCGCGTGTGCCGCGGTCGCTTCGTTGTCCGCGGCCACCCTGTGGTACACCAGAGTGCTCGCAAAGCCGGCGGCGAAGGGCATGGCGTACGCGAGCATCGGGACACACGCGAGGGAGACGAACAGGACCACATTCCCCGCGTCCAGCCGTCCATCCGTCAGTGGCTGAAGGGTCGCGCCCAGCGCGGTGACGAGGACCAGCACCCCCGCCGTGAGCACCGTCAGGCGCGCAAGGTCCCCCAGCGTGGCGCGCCAGATCGTGAACGGGGGACTCCGCATGCGGGGGCAGGGTAGTTCTCCCTTCGCCCGGGAGAGGACTGCGCCGGCTCGGACGGGTGCGAAGATCCAGTTCTATGCGCACGCACCGCCGCTGAAGACGCTCAGAAGGCTGTCGATGTCCGCGGTGTCCGGGAACAGGCCGTCGTTGTTGAAGTCGATGTCACCGCACGCGGTGGTGGGACAGGGGCCGCCGCCGAACACGCTGATGAAGTCGGCAATGTCCTGGACGTCGGGGAAGAGGGAGTCGTGGTTGAAGTCGATGGAATCACACAAGGGCTCGCAAGCCGGCCCGCAGTACGCGCCGGGTGTGATGGTGAACGCCCCGGTTTCCGCGGACGTGTTCTGGAACCGCAGGTCCTTCGCCACCACTCGGAGCTTGACGTTCGCAATCCCTTGCGAACCCGGCAGACGCCAGGAGTATGCGCGGGCATCGCCCGGCAGGTCGCGGGCGACGATAAACCAGCGGGTGCCGCCGTCGTACGAAGCACGGACATCAAATGACCGGAGCGACTCATCGTCCGCCGCATTCCAGGTAATTGGAACGGTGGTGCCCCCGGGGTAAGACTGGCCGGTATGGGTCGAAGTCAGAGAGATTGTCGGGGCGGCATCGCCGAGCATGGTGTCCGGGCGGATGCTGAAGTACGGGCCGTAGAAGCTCCTGACCTGGTTGAGAGACCCTGTGGCGTCGTAGCGGATGCGGGCACGGTCGGTGGAGGCATCGGGAAGTTGCGCGGGCAGGACCGTGCAGGCGCTCGCGCCGTTGATGAACAGGCTGCCGAGGGAGACGGACTGTTCGTCATTGTCAAGGTCGATGGATGCGTACATCGAGCCGACGACGGGAGTCACCGCCGCACACACCGGCACGCTGTCGCCCGGTCTGTACAAGCCCGCAGCGGGGCTTGTGGGGGCGACGGTGCCGGTGAACGGCGCGGGGTTCGTGATGTTGGCCACCAGGTCGGCGATGCCCTCCTGGCCCAGGTTGTCCACGGCGACGACACGGAGGAACTGGTCAGCACCATTGGCAGGAGTGCCGATGAACGGCGGCGTCCATTCGAAGGACCGCGCGTTCGCCGGCACCTCCGCGAGCAGCTGCATGGTGTCGTCCAGGTTGGAATCGGGCGAGTAGTAGATACGCTGGGTGGTGATGGCACCGTTGTCGCGAGCTGTCCACTGCACGACCGCCCTCTCGCCGGGGTTGACAGTGAGAGGAGCGTTCACAAAGCGGACCACCGGTGGGGCGTCTGCCGTTGGAGGTTGTGAGCGGAACGGCGCGAGGAATCCCCCCGCGTCGATGCCGAAGAAGACCGCATCGCCCGTGCCGCTCGGGTTCATGGTCGGGTGGAACGGGCCGGCGGGTGTGCCCCACCAGTTGTTGCGTATGTCGCTGTCCGTGTTCTCCAGCGAGTTGTGGCGTGCGCGGGCGATCAGACCGCCGTTGGGGAGGAATGTCCCGAAGTAGCCAGCGCCGGGCGTTCCATCATTGCCGATAAACGTGTTCGGATTGGCCGGGTGGTTGGCGTCCAGGAAGCCTTCCACGGTGTGGTTGGGCGCGAAGCGCTCTCCACTATACGAAAAAATGTTGTCTTCAAATGTGCACTTGCGGAGTGTGAAGATCGAGTCGCCGCCGGTGGCGCGGGTGTTGCGCCGGAAGACGCAGTTGTCGAGCGCGATGGGCAGCTCGGCGGAAGCGACGCCGAGGGTGGAGTCTTCGATCACGCACCAGTCCCAGCGCGTGCCGAACGTTCCGCCCAGGCCCACCCCCACCCCGCGCCACTTGGTGCCTGGAATGCTGGGGACCAAGCGAATGGGCCGTTCAGGCTCGCCAAGGAATACGGGCAATGAGAGACCGTTGCTGTCGGTGGTGAACTGGAATGCAACGTCCGGGGGGCCTTTGACGGTGACGCCCGGCAGAATGGTGACCTGGCCGTGGACAATGCCGTTGTCCTGCAGCACATAAGGAATGCCGGCATCGGCCCAGATGACGCGCTCGTTGAGCGGCGCGGGGTCGGTCGTGTCGGGGATCTCATTGAATTGGTTGCCCGCAGTGGGCAGGGCAGACCCGGACAGGATGCCCGCGGAATTGGAACCGAGTGCGACAGGCCACTTGTTATTCTGGAGTGTTACGGATGGATCAACCAGGTAGCTTGCACCGCCCGCGAGCCGTATCCCTGGGCCGTACGGATTTCCCGTGACAGTGACATCGCCGATATAGCGGTGTTGACTGCGGTCCTGCGTCAGGTCGAGGTACCCCTCCGTCACCGTGACATTCCGCAGGATCGAGTTGCCGACGATGAACATCGCTTCTCCGCCCACGGCGCCCGGGTTGTTGGTCACCTTTGCGCCACGGAAGAACGTGCAGTCACGGGCGGCGACCCAGCCGCGGAGAGCGGCCACTTCGCAGCCCTGGCCGAAGGTGCACCGAGTCAGGCTGATGATCTGCCGTTGGTACGCGAGGTTTCCGTCGAAGAAACGGTGCCCGATGTCTCCGGCGCTGTCGTACGAAAAGTCGGTGGGGAGGGAGGGGTCACGGAAGGACGAGTCGGTGAAGGAAACCTTACCGCCGTAGACGAGGTCGGTATATGTCTCCACATCGGCGTGTGTTGCGGTCACGACGCCGCCGTTGGCCACGCTCATGCGGGCCCAGCCGGCGGGGGCGCCGGTGTTGCCGCGCAGCCGCACCGGCTGCGCCGCAGTTCCTTGGAGCACCAGCGAGCCTGACACGTCAAAGACCACCGCATTCCCGATGCGGACTTCCACTCCCGGGTCGACAATGACCGTGCCCCCGGGGATGATCCGAGGGCTCTGGCCCGTGGCGGACTGATTCAACAGCACCGGGCTCATCGCCGTGGTCCAGTGAACCGTCTGGCCCGCGCCGGGCAACGGGTAGGCGAGTGGCGCTGGGTTGCCCACCTGGAGAGAGTCCAGGAGAAACGATCCAGCGAAGTCAATCGCGGTGGGTGCGGACGGCAAGACCAATCGCATCGCAATGCGCCCCGGGCCAGGGAGCGTGACGGTGCGCTGGGTCCATGGGTGGCCGTTGGTGCCAGGGATGTTTGCAAGCAACTGCGTGAAGTTTCCAACATCAGTGTCGCTACTGCCCGTGCTCGTCCCCCCAGATGGGGAGTACCGGACTTCGAGCGACGCACCGTTGTGACCAAACGCATCAGTAGGTGCGGATGTCCAGAATGAAAGCGGATCACCACTCAGCTGACTGGCGATGGCGGGGAGGATGACCCACGCAGAAACACGTGTGGACTGATTCTGCCAAGTGACGAACCCGCCGTGGCCAAGGCATGAGCCGACCTGACCCCATCCGGCGAACTCTGTCCAATATGGGCTGACGCCAGTGCCCGCGGGAGCGCTCTGATTGCGGAACGTCCACCCGCGGCTAACGAGGGCGGACGGCCCACCTTGGCCCGCCGTTCCATCACCGATGCCCTGGAACGACTCTGAGAAGTTGGCCTGTGCGGAAGCCGAAGGTGCGGCACTAATAAGGGAAGTGAGAACAGCGAAGGAACCACTCAGATTGGAAAGGCTGGAGGGAGTTGGGCAACGCATTGAATTCTCCGGTTGTGCAGGGGCGCGCCCGCGCGTGCGGGTCATTGGCCATGCGACACCAGGGAATATCCGTTGTCATCCCGAGCGAAAATCCCCCTGTGCGGGGGTAGTTGGCCAACTTAGAGGCATGAGCCACCGGAAAAAACGGATAACAGACTGTCGATGTCCGCCGTGTCTGGGAACAGCCCATCGTTGTTGAAGTCGATGTCGTGACAGCCGGGCGTGGGGTCAGTCGAGCAGGGGCCGCCTGAGAAAACGGTCAGGAAGTCGTCGATATCTGCGGTATCGGGGAACAGGCCGTCGCTGTTGAAGTCGATGGTGTCGCACGCAGGGCCGGTCTGGACGGTGAGGTCAGCGCTGTTGCTGGTTTGGGGTGAGCCGCACTGCCCTGAAACAACGCAGCTGTAGGCACCCACGTCCCCGGGTTGCGTGCCAGAAATGCTGAGCGTGTCGCTCTGAATGCCGGTGTACCGGGGATCAGCAGGAACGTTGAAACCATTCCGTAGCCACTGGTATTGAACCTGCGAGCCCGTGGCCACGACGCTGAACGACGCGGTTTGGCCCGCGCCAACTGTCTGGTCCGACGGGTGGGTGCCGATGGAGACGGCCGCGGCGCGCTGGCCCGAGTCGCCGGTGCCCGCGGGGCCGCCGGTTGCGCATGCGCTGGAATTCACGCGGACCCAGTACCAGTACGGCACGCCCGGCAGGGCGGAGGTGTCGTGGTAGGGGGGTGCGGAGACGTTGGCGGCGAGCTGAGTCGCGCCGACTGTTGAATTGACGGTGTTCCGTGAGATGCGGTAGCCTGTCGCGCCCGCCACGCTGCTCCATGTCAGCGTGACGCGGTCGCACAACGTGCTGTCGGTTGCCTGCACGCTGGGCACCTCGGGGCAGCCGATCGCGAAGTTCGCGTCGTTCACATCGAAGAACACGCTGTTGGTCGGCTCGATGCGAAGGCGAGCGGTGGAAGAGACACCGGTTGGAATAGTCACAGTTTCGCTGCCGTCGTTGGGTGTCGAGGCCGCTAGCACCGTGGGCCAGGTCACGCCGCCATCAGTAGAAAAGAGGATGCGCACCGTGCTCACGTTGATGGGCGCGATGTTGGTGTTGGCCACATCCCAGGTAAGGGTGAACGCGCCGGGGTTGACGGTGGACCCGGCGGTGTTGAGCATGCTGATGCGGAAGGGGCCAGCCGTGCCGACGACGGTGTAGTTGACGTCCGCCGTAGCGACAGCGCCGCCGCCCGCGCGGTTGTCACGAGCGAGCACCCGGAGCGTGAGCGTGCGTCCCACGGCGGGGTATTGCTCACCGATCTGGAGGACGCCGTCCAGCACGTCCTCGTACCTGGGGAAGATGCGTGTGGGGCTGGTGGTGGGCGCGAAGACGCGGAAGAGCGGGCTTGTGCCATTATCTTCGCTGCCCGTGCCGGTCTCGGGCTGGGCCGCGCCCAGGTTCCGCTGCTCCCACGAGAACGTCAGGGCGTCGCCGTTGGGATCGCTGGCGGTTGCGGTCGCGGTGAAGGCCGTGCCGATGGGGATGGAGAACGCCGTGAGGGGCGTGATCGATGGCAGGCTGTTGCCGGTGGCGGTATTTGTGCCGCAGTTACCCGTGCCGTTGATATAGGAATCGACGTTGGCGTAGGCGCCCTGATTGAACATGGTGTCCCAGTTCGTGAGGTTGTTGGCGCTGCCGCACAGGCCCTGGTAGGACATGATGGTGCTGCCGCTGCCGGGCTCATAGGCCGCAGAGGACGCGCGGTTGGGCAGGCATGTGTTGTTGCCTGCGGAATCATCGGCGTTAAAGGAGTGGTTGGCGTTGCACTGGTGGCCAACCTCGTGGCCGAAGTACTTCACGCTGAAGTAGTCGCCTGTGGGGTTGGAGAGGCCGGTGCCACCGCGGGCCTTGTTGGTGGAGTTGCAGATAGCGGGGCGGAAGGCGAGGCCGCCAGTGTTCATGCCCGAAACGACATGGCCGATATCGTAATTCGTGGAGCCGATGACAGTATTGATGTTTGTCTGGTTCTGGCCCAGCATGGTGCTGAGATCGCCATCGGTGTACGGGCCCGGGTTGGCCGTCGTGTACATCAGGTTCTGGTTGTTGGCTACCAGGATGAAGCGGACGCAAAAGTCTCGTTCGTAAATCTGATTCGCGCGGTTGACGGTGGTGACGATGCCCGCCTG
>CALLYM010000104.1 GCA_937858155.1 uncultured Phycisphaerales bacterium
TCCATCCCAGATTACCGCTCAGGTTCATAGTGTTGAAGGACATGTCGCCCTGGCAGTCGCCGACGAACGCGCCCACCACCGAGCAGTTGTTGAACACCATCGCACCGCTGTTATCCACATTCCACCGCGCCGCCGCCTGAGTAGTTGTAATCGGTGCGTTGATGAACGCCTGTGTGCCCAGCTGCGAGCGGAACAGGTTGTTGTTGACCAACGGGAGCTCGACCCAGTTCGTCTGCGAGTTGTGGTTCTTGATGTACGTCCCGTTATTGATGAACAGGTTGCTGCCGCCGTTGTCATCCAGGTGCATGACCGTCTGGTTGATGGTGGCGCTGTTGTTGAATGTCGCGTCCTGGAAGTACATCGTCCAGCCGCTCGTATCGCTGAAGTTCCATTCGCCCTGGTTCACCACCGTGCCGCCGGTAATGTACTTGCTGCCGCCGTCGATGAAAAGACGGCCGGTGGACGTGTTTGTGAGTGTGAAGCCGGAGAGATAGATGCTCCCGCTGATGAACCGCATGCCATTCCCGGTGACGCTCATGTTCAGGCCGCCGCCGAGGGTCAGGGTGTTGAAGCCCATCGACCCCTGGTTGTTGCCGATCAGCGAGCCCACCGCCGTGCAGTTGTTGAAGACCATCGCGCCGGCACTGTCCACGTTCCAGCGTGCCGCGGCGTTGGTGCTCGTGATGGGCGCATTGATGAACGCCTGCGTGCCCAGCTGCGCACGGAACAAGTTGTTATTCACGAGCGGCAGCTCGACCCAGTTGCTCTGCGAGCTGTGATTCTTGGTGTAAGTGCCATTGTTGATGAACAGGTTCGTGCCGCCGTTGTCGTCCAGGTGCATCTGCGTCTGGTTGATCGTCGCGTTGTTTGTGAAGGTGAGGTTGGTGAAGTACATTGTCCAGCCGCTGGTGTCCGCGAAGTTCCAGATGTTCGCGTTGGTGAAGGACCCCGTGCCGACCTTGCTGCCGCCATTCACGTTCATGGTGCCCGTCTGCGTAAAGGGAGTGCCGATGGACATGTCGCCCGAATCCCACTCGTAGACAGTGGACGTGTTCGTCGACATGCTGCCGACGGAAATCGAGCCATTCTGCCGCACCTGCCCCCCGGGCAGGAGGACGCTGTCGCCCGCTCCCGGCGTCGCGAAACCACCCGCGCAGGCGTGATTGCTGTTCCAGTTGTTGTACGTGTTCCAGCCGCTGCTTGCGCAGGGAGTGGTGCTGCATTCCCCGTACCAGAAGTTGCTGCACTGAGGCGTGAAGTTGAACACGGTCGCGTGCGCCGCCCCCGCTCCCGCGAGCACAGCCGCCACCGCCCCCAGACCCCCGCCAGCGCTCTTCACATTCCTCATGGCAAAGCCTCCCTTTCGATTGTGCCCCACGGGCAACCGACGTAGCCACTCCCCGCGGGTGTTCTGACAAGGACCAAAAAAAGAGATTACACCCCCGAGTGCGCGGGGGACTTCCGGGCAGGCCATGCAAACATCGCAGGTTCGCCGCCGCCCGAGCAGCCGGTGCCTCGATACAGGCCAATCAGGGGCCGAATAACCTATCGCTTCGGAGGTGCCTCATCGCTATGGTCGGTTGCAGGCACGACCTCTTCATCGTCCTTCAGCATCTCTTCGTACTTGGTACCACGCACCTTGGTCGCCCAGGACTCCGCGCGAGCGGTGTCCCCCTGCCGCTTCGCCAACCAGACCTGCTGCACATTGGTGACAGCGGCCATATACCCGTCCTTGTCGTACTTCCGATCCACGACTTCCTGCTGCCTGGCCAGCACCTGCTGGGCCTCCTCAAGGTGGCCAAGGCCAATGAGGCACTGCACGAGTTCATACCGCTGCATGACGGTGAACATCGCCTCGACCCCTTGCCGTTGCTCGTACGCCTCCACAACCGTGCGCAGGATCGGGAGTGCCTGTTCCGCCTTGCCCGTCGTTCGCAACCGGTCCGCGTAGTTCCCGGCGACGGCGATCGTGACGCTGTGACGCTCGCCCAGCACGCGCCTCATCCGCTCGTAGTAGTCGGGCGCGGCACGGTCATATTCCTCCCACTTTGTCTGCGAGTGGATCGCGCTGAGCCATAGGTGGGCAGCCACCAGCGTCTCAAAGTGGTCAGGGCCCTTGATGCGCGTGCGGACATCCAGCACTTCCTTGCTGATACGTTCAGCTTCTGCGTGATCATTGCGGGCGTTGGCCGCGAACGCTAGTCCCAGGCGCGTCGTCAGTGTGCGAGGGTCGTCGTCGCCGAACAGGCGTCGCGCCATCGCGTACGCCTCCTCGTAGTACCCCCTCGACTCGTCCGCTTTCCCCGGCACGCTCGAGAGTGACGCCGCAAGGTTGGATGTCAGGGACAGCACCTCCGGGTCGTTCGGGCCCAGGCTGGCCCGTGCGCGCGTCAGCAGATCACGCAGCATCACGGAAGCTTCCTCGGACCGGTCCCGCCGGTTCAGCGCGGCAGCCAGAAGTCGTTCGTCCCGGATTGCCGCGGCGCTGCCAAGACCAATGAGCGCCCTGTGCAGATCCATGGCTGCCCGTGCGTGCTCCTCGCTCTTGACCGGCTCTCCGAGCGATGTGTACGCCTCCGCAAGCAACTGGTGCGTATCCGCGAGCACGAGCGGGTCCAGATCGGGCGTGCCGGCCAGGCTTTCCGACGCCTTGTCCAGCATCTCACGCACCGTGACTTCTCGTCCGCCTGCGACTTCCGGTGTTGCCGCTTTGATGACCCCGGTCAGGAAGTCCGCCCGCTGCCGGCTGATCAGGGCCTGCACGTCCGCGCGGTGGCTGGCGCGTGTCGCGCTCACCGCCTGCCATGCCGTGCCCACCACGCCCGCCGTCAGCGCCACAACACCCGCCCCCGCGAGCAGCACCAGCGGCTTGTTCCGCCGGGCGAACTTGCGGGCCTGGTACCACGCAGTCTGCGGGTGCGCGAGCACCGGCTCGT
>CALLYM010000105.1 GCA_937858155.1 uncultured Phycisphaerales bacterium
GCGCGGCCGCCGCTTCGCATACTTTGGAGACGACATTCTTGGCTTCGGCGGGATGTTCCTCGAGCCACTGGCCGAGCAATTCGTTGACGACATTCTCGACCGCCGGCCGCACTTCCGATGAGACGAGCTTGTCCTTCGTCTGCGATGAAAACTTCGGGTCGGGCAGTTTCACCGACAGGATCGCGGTCAATCCCTCGCGCGCGTCATCGCCGGTGGTCGGCACGCGTTCCTTCTTCGCCGCGAATTCCTTCATGAAGAGCGCGAGCGCTTCGCACCCGGCTCTTGGCATCGCGTTGTAGGTGCTCGCGCGGACGCCGCCCGTGCTGCGGTGACCCTTGAGTTGGTCCATGCCCTGCTTGAGCGCCTCGGACACAAACTTGTCGTCCAGTTCGGGCGTCGGGCACTTGAACGTGATGTTCATGAGGCTTCGGCTGTCGGCGCGGGCATGGCCCTTGAAGAAGCCCTTGGAGTGGTCGATGGCGTCGTAAATGACCTTCGCCTTGTCCATGTTCTTCTGGTGCATGGCGGCCAGCCCGCCCTGGGACAGGATCCACTTGAACACAAGCCCGGATAGATAAATGGCGAACGCGGGCGGGGTGTTGTGGCGGCTGCCGTCCTTGGCGTGCGTCTCGTACTTGAGCATGATGGGCAGCTTGCGCGCGGGCTTGAGGAGGTCGTCGCGCATGATGACCAGGGTGGTGCCGGCAATGCCGACATTCTTCTGCGCACCTGCGTAGATCATCCCGAACTTGCTCACGTCCAAGGGCCGCGAGTAGATATCGCTGCTCATGTCGCAGATGAGGGGCACGCCATCGGGCACGCGCGGGAGGCGGATTGAGCCGTCCGCGTTGCGCCACTGCGTGCCGTAGATGGTGTTGTTGCTGCACATGTGCACGTAGGCGGGCTTGTCGGGGCCGTACTTCACCTCGGAGTCGCCCGGGCAGTACGCGTGTTTGACGGTGCGGCCGTCCCACGCCTCGTACGTCCGGCTTGAATAGACCTTGCTCTCCTCGAACGACTTTTCCGCCCAGTAGCCGGTCGTGACGTACGCCGCGACACCCTCATCGGGCAGCAGATTCGCGGGGATCATGAAGTTCTGGCTCGTGGCCCCGCCGGTGAGGAACATCACCTTGTAGTTGGCGGGGATGTTGCCGACCTTGCGACATGCTTCCTCTGCCTCGGCCAGCACTTTGTCGAACACCTTGCCGCGGTGGCTGTGCTCCATGATGCCGATGCCGGACCCGCCGATATCCCACAGGTCGTTCTGGGCTTGCCGGATGACTTCTTCCGCGAGCACGCCTGGTCCTGCGGAAAAGTTCCACGCCCGTCGGCCGGCGGCGCTTTGCTGGGAGGCGATGTGGGAAGGTGCCGAAGGGGTAAGGATGGTCATGGAGTTGATTCCTGAACGGCCGGCAGGATGGTAGCCCGGGGCAGGGACCCACCCGCCTTACGGTACACTGAACAGGTGACTTCGGTGCACAGGCAACGCGCATGGCGTCGGATCGGCACTGTGTGGATGGGCACGGGTCGGACGGTGGCTGTGCTGTGCCTTCTCGCGTGGATGCTGTCCACACGGTGGGACTTTTACGTTCAATCCCAGTTCACGGACGCGTGGGGTGTGCGCTTGGGAAGGATTTACTTCCGCCACGTGGCGTACTGGGGGCGGGTCATCGATGCGAAGGACAAGGGGCTGCTTTCGCCCGCCCGGCATTGGAATCTTGTTGTCTACCGTAACTCAGGCCCGATGGAGTGGCTGCTCGACTACACCAGTGGCGGCGCAACGGGCGCGGGCTCCATCCCGCTAGCGGTACCGGTCGGCGGGTGGCTTGTGTGCGAGGCGTTTGTGCTCGCATGCCGCATCGCGCATAGGGAATCCCGGCGGGTACGCACGGCTAAGGGCATGTGCCCCGTATGCGAATATGACCGGAGTGGTATTGCTTTGAAGGCCCCGTGCCCGGAATGTGGCGTGACTCCAGCGCAGCACGAAACGCCAGTGCAGTCATAATGCGAGCAAGGACTCGGCCGTCAATTCGGCGATACGGTCCACATAGCGGTCCGCGATCGCAGTCAGGCGTACCTTGGGCTGGGTATGCCCTACCGCAACGGCTTTGCACCCTGCAGCCTTCGCGCTGGTCAATCCACCCACGGTGTCCTCAATGGCGACGCAATCGGCAGGATCATGCCCGAGCTGCCGGGCGGTGCGAAGGTACGGCATAGGGTCCGGCTTCGAACGCGCCACATCGTCAGCGGTCGTTATTGCCCTGAACAAGGGGAGAACATCCAGCCCACGCAGCACTGCGGTCACCGTCCGCGATTGCGCGGCGGTGCACAAACCCACCGGTACGTGAGCGGCGCAGGATCGGATCAACTCCACGACCCCCGGGTAGACCTGGACCGAATCACCTGCCGCAAGAAGGCGTTCGAATGCGTCGTGCTTTGCGCTAAGGAGCCGCCCGAGCGAATCCTCGTCCAACACATGGCCCGCGTCGTCGGTCACCTTCCTCAGGAGTTCCCTGTCGGGAAGGTGCACATATCGCTCGAAGTAGGTATCCCGTAAAAGCGGGACTTCCAGCGGAGAAAGAACCTCGCGAACGGCCATGAGATGGGTCGGTTCACTGTGAACGATGACGCCGTCAAAATCGAAAACGATGGCTTGTGCCATGGGAAGAGAGTAGACGCGGACGGCGGCAGCCAAGTGCGCGAGGACGCTGCTACCCAGTGTTGAGTAACTGCCACGGGTGGAACGGAGCAAACGCTTGCGGGTGGGGCTCGTGTGTACAACAGGCACAAATCGGAGTTCTGGATTGACTTCGCGTCAGAAGTAATACGCGGAGACTTTTCTCGGCAATGAGAGAACACTCAGAATTGTGCTGCCATCCACGAAAGTTAGAACTGGTGACACAAATATCCGTTGCCCAGAAGTACTGGTTCTTTCTCGATGGAATTTGACCGCTTCGTCAGTGCTTCTTCTGTAGGCTTACTCGCTCTGGGAGTTTTTCTCCAGAGAAGTGGAACCACCGAGTTTGATGACGATACAAATAGATATGTGCATGACAAACTCCCAGAATAGAATGATGGGCACGTCTTCTGCGGTCAAGTTCCGGGCAAACCGTGACACCATTGAAGTCACCCGCACGGTCACCGATGCGCGGATGGCGGTCTTTGATTCACACTGGATTCTCCGCTCGTGTTGCGAATCGTTCGCGACAGGGCTTGGCGCATCACCGGAATCCCTGGTGGGAGTCCACTTGGACGCGATCGTGGGTGCGGATGCCGGGGCGGACCGCCGCGACCTGTGCCGGCCTGCGATGGAGCGCGGCGAGCGGGTGCAGTACGCCACCATCTGTGCTGGCCGGCGGAGCATTGTCACCGTGTTTCCCCTCGACTCGAGCGCGTTCGGCCATGAAGGCGTGCTGACGGTCGTGTGCCCGGCGAGCAGTCCCGAGGAAGGGCGCGGCCTGCCCGTGGCGCGGGTTCCTGCCCTCGGCAATGGGCTTGGCAAGCTCTCGAAGGCGGAGCTTTGCGTCGCGTACCTGTTCGCGACCGGGCTTACCGTCGCGCAGATCGGTGAGCGTCTCAGCCGGAGCGAGCACACGGTGAACGACCACATCAAGGCGATCCACCGAAAGCTCAATGTGAGCCGTCAGGTGGAGCTTGCGACATTTCTGGCGCACGCGGGCATTGCTGGGTTCACGGAATCGGAGTGGTGCCTGCTCACCCACGCGAACATGCCCAATCCTTCCACTTCCTGCGAGGTGAAGGCCCCGACAACCGCGCAGAAGCGGGTTGCCCACGTGGTCGCGGCGAGCTTGGCGGCACCGGCCGGCGTGATACCCTGCGGCGATGGACCGTCCCACCGTCTCTCACACTGATTGGCTGGACGGCGTGCGGGGTCTTGGGCTGGCGTCGGTCGACATGCTTTACGCGGACCCGCCGTTCAATACTGGTGTGAAGAAGAAGACGCCGGTCCACGCCCAGAGGGCGGGGCGCGGGGTGCACGCTGCATATGCGGACTCGTGGAGCACGACCGGTGCGTACATCTCCTGGCTGCGTGAGCGTCTGGTTGCGACGCTCCCACTGCTTAAGACGACTGGGAATGTGCTCATCCACTGCGATTGGCGGGCGAGCCACCACATTCGCCTGATGCTGGACGACGTGCTTGGACCCGACCAGTTTGTGAACCACCTGGTCTGGCACTACGGCCTCGGTGGAAGTTCTCCGCGTGGATTTGCCCGCAAGCACGACGACATCTTGTTCTATCGCGTGCGGGGCAGTTCATGGTTTGAAGCACCCCGCGTTCCCGCGACCAGCCGGCGCATGGCCGGGCAGACGAAGAAGGCAACGGACGTGCTCGAGATCCCGAGCCTCAACAACATGAGCAAGGAGCGAACCGGCTACCCCACGCAGAAACCGCTTGCGCTGCTCGATGTGCTGGTGCGGGCGTGCTGCCCTCCCGGCGGGGTGGTGCTGGACCCGTGCTGCGGGAGCGGCACAACACTGGTAGCGGCGACCACGGCAGGCCGGCGTGCGATTGGTTTTGATCAGAGCGATGCGGCGATCGTCATCGCGCGTGCACGGATCGAGCGGGCGTGGTTGGATCGCTCGTGCCGCGGCCGGCCTTCGCCTGTCGCCACCCATGGGTAGACTTGAGGCCTATGGAGTGGTTCCAGCGTTGGTACGCCAAGCGCGTGGTCAACGTGAACATCAACATCCTTCTTGCGGGCGCGTTCGCGATCGCCATCATGTGGGTGGTGATGCACTTCGTCAATGTGCTGGATGTGGACGGGCACATCTCGCGCAGGCTGCATGTGGACGTGAAGTACGTCAACATGACGCTCTCGTTCGTGATTGATCTGGTGGCTGACCTTGCTGTTTACTACGCCCTCCATTGGTACGCCAACCATGCCCCGGGGAAGCTGGGCGGGAAGCTCATCAACCCTGAATACAGCGACCTGTCGTTCATGCAGGACGCTACAAAGATCCAGGTCGAGCGTGTGATCCTTTCGCCCATTTTGTACGGGATCGCGATGGGCTTGCAGCTTCTCGCCCTGCACCACAATTACCGCCCGCCCACGGCAGCGGCGATCGGCTTCGCTGCCGGCATCACGACCACCAGGACTCTTCACACTCTGTGGATGGTGTGGGAGGCCAAGCGGAAGAGGGCCGCGATGAGCGACCGGGCGGGGAGGCAGTAGTCAGGAGCACCCAACCGAGCCCCCGGCCAACTGCCACGGGGTAATCACCCGCGACAAGGCTGTCTTGCGCAGGCGTGTCGCGCCGTCCAGCATCGGACCTGGAGAGAGGGTGCCCACCAATCGTGTGTCGGCGGTCACGGGGTCCGCGGTTAAGCGCAGGCCGCAGTCGCGCGCAGCCTTTTCAATGACGTCATCGTTTTTGCCGCGCTCCACGATTGAAGTGGTGCCCAGTTGCGTAAGGGTTGAGAGGTGGCGGCATGCAGCGTCATAGCCGATGAACCTGTGCCAAAGGTCTTCACTCATTGGGCGCCGAGGCTGGCCTGGCAGCGTCGCTTTGAGTTCCGCAAGTCCACGCTGGTAGCCCGCGTTTGCCTGCTCCCGTTCCGCAACCTGTGCGTAGCGGGATATCTGCTGCCGGATCTGCGGGTCGCGTTCGCCATCGGGTGCGTACCGTGCCATGACCCACGCGTTGTTGCGGACAAGGTTCGCCACGATTCTGTCGAAGTCGCGCCCCTGCTCGACCTTCCGGTGCTGAACCACAAAGCGCCTGTCAAACTGCACCCGGCATCCTGACAGGAGGACGCGTGCGGACAGGTCATACTCCTCGGCGTAGTAATCGAACGACGGATCAAAGCCGCCCAGGGATTGGAACACGCCCGCTCGGATTGCCGCCCCGCAACCGATGAACACTTCGGGCAGTCCGCCCGCTTCGTGACGCGTTTCCCCGTCCGCACTCGGCGGCAGAAGCACCTCGGCAGCCACCACCGCCACATCCGCCTCTGTGAGCCTCAGAACGTTGAGGAATTGGCTAGATAGGGGCGCACTGTCGTCATCGAGCATCACGATCCAGTGCGATTCGCTCGCGGACCCACCGCGCACATCCAGGCATCGCTGCACGCCGGCGTTGCGTGCCGCGGCGGAAATATTTGTCTCGAGCCGCACAACTTCCACGCGGAGCGAGTTGTTCAGAACTCGCGGGACGGACACGGTCGGGGTTGACGCGTTGTCCACTACCACAACATGGGCGTCGTGCGGATCGAGCCTTCCCAATTGCTCCAGCGTCTCCGCGAGCACCTGCGGCCGGCTGTGGGTTGGCATCACGTAGGAAATCACGACGCGAGGCGCCCGGTACCGGTGAACACCATGGGGCTCTCGTGGTGCGTGCAGACCAAGCGCGCGGCGTGCAGCCTGGACACGCCCGACCTGATATCCGGAGCGGAGATCGCGACATTGCCGAGGCGTTGCGCCTCTGTTGCCGCCGCGATGGTGCCGAGGAATGCGCAGGCGAGGAGCGGTGCGCCCGCGACGAGCCCGAGGGTCGCGGAAGCGAGCAGCGCGTCGCCGCAGCCGAGCGGGTCCACGGCGTGGGTCACCAGCGAGGGGACGTGCTCGCTGGTGACGCGTGAGATGTTGCCCGGTTCTTCCGGGCCATCCTGTGTACGGCGTGAGCAGGCAACGAGCCCCTCCGCACCGAGCGTGATGATCGCGTGGCGGGCGCCCGTTTCCTGAAACAAACGCCACGCGACTACGGGCAGGCTCTCGTCGAAGCACTGCATCGCGGACCGCGCTTCCTGCTCGCTCGGGGCCAGCAGGTCAAACCCTTTGAAGTTGCGGAGCGCCGCTCGCCGACCGGAGACATCGCCCGCGAGCACACCCACCCGCGGGCGGAGCCCCTCGGACAACCTCTCCATAGTCACGGGCGACAGGAGGCCATTGCCGAAGTCCACCACGATCGCCGCGTCGCTCCCCCGGGCGAGGTCTGCCGCAAGTCCAACGAACTCGTCGCGACGCTCCGCGTCCAGCGTGCATGGCTTGTAGTTGTTGATCTTCATCACCTTCTGGGCACCGACCAGGAACCGCTGCTTTTCCGCAATCGCTTCACCCGACCTCACGGACGCGATCTGCACCCCTTCGCCCTCCAGCCTCCGGCATACGGCGCGGGATTCGTCGTCGTCCGGCAGGGCGGTCAGCAGCGTCGGCCTTGCACCCAACGCGGCCAGGTGCCGTGCGACAACCGCTGCGCCGCCGTCGTACTGACGTTTTTCGAGCGGCCTTAGGGTCAGGACTGGGGACTCGCTCGCCACTTCCGGCTGGTCGCACAGCCAGTAGGTATCGAGGATGGTTTCTCCAATGACGAGCACTGACCTCCCGTGGAACGCCGTGACATGCCCCAACAGACGTGCTGCATCGAGTTCGGGGCGTCCGAGCAGGTGAGAAATCTGTGTATGGCACGGGTCCGCCGTGCGTTCGAGCGACGTGATGAGCGCGGTCGAGGAGAACACAACGTCGCCGCTGGAAAAGACAACACGCCCACCCGCCCGCTCGACGGTGCGGCGCTCTTCCGCGAATCGCGGGTCGTTGTTGCGTTCGTATTCCTTGCCCTTCACGTACACGTCGGGCGCGACCGCGGCGAGCAGGCCGGATGCCGTTGGCGCGGGTTCGATGTACACCCAGTTGACGCAGTCGAGTTCGGCGAGGTTCTCCGCTCGGAGATCCTGCGGGATAAGGGGCGCGCCCGCACGCTTGGTCCACGCTTCGTCGCCCGTGATGCTGACGAGGAGGATGTCCCCGTGGCTTCTGGCCTGGCGGAGGTGGCGGATGTGCCCCGGGTGCACAATATCGAAGCAGCCGTGGCATTGCACAACGCGCTTGCCCGCGATCCGCGCGGCTTGGCGCAGGCGGAGCAGTTCCGGCAGTGCCAGCACTTTGGATCTCGCCCCACTGGCACCTCCCCCGGCGTGTCCGTGCAGCGACTTCACATCGTGGAGGTGTGCCATGCCTATTCCATCGGCGTCTGGCGGCAAATTCATGCACCGGCGACTCGCTGCATAGGCCTTGCCGCAACGCGCAAATAATTCACACCACCGCCCGAAGCATGCCGAAAACACCGTCCAATGCTCTCTGAAGCGCAACTCGCGGCGGTTCGACCCGGCGCGTGCCGGAGCCCTGTTGGACAGCAGGCGTTTGCGAGCGATCCGTGGCAGTTTGTTCCAGCAGCGTGGAGCAAGCTCCGCGATCCAAACCTGCCAGAATCTGCGCGGAACGAGCTACGATTCGCGGTCGCTCTGTCGCTTGCACGGCTCGGTCTTCGGACAGTGGCCCGCGAAGCCTTGGTGGACTGCCTGCACCCTGCGAAGACGGCTCTTTCGGAAGCGATTGAGGAATTCCCGGATGACGGTGTCCCGCACACCATTCTGAACGAGGTGCTCGAAAGCAACCTGCGCGTGCTGCGTGAGCCGGTGCGGCAGCACTTGGCTCGCCACCTTCCCGAATGGCTATCGCAGACATCCCACGTACGGGCGTTCCGGACTACTTCAGGTTCGACCGTGCTGCTGCACCGCGACGGCAGTTGGCTTCTATTCGTGGACTCTCCTGGAATGGCCCATGCTTTCCGGAGGGGCCCTGTCCAGGATGGGCCTTTCTATGTTGATGGATTCCACGCGCCCCATGCCATTGAGGCGTTGTGGTTGGCGACGCAGAAGCCCGCCGGAGAGGTTCAGCCCCGTTTGGTGCTGATGTCGGCAACCGCGAGCGAGGCCCTCACTTGCCTTTCCTTGAAGCCCATGCCTGAGTTACTGGCGTCTCCGCGCATCGAGGTGTGGTGCGATCCCCACTGCCCTCAGCGACTGACCGAAGAGACCCGATCGCGATTCGCGTCTGTGCTGGGGTGGGCCGTCACGATTCCTGGCCCACCGGTGCTACGCGATCAGCCTCACCGATGGGCGCGCGGTGGAGTTGCCAAGGTGTTGGCGGACGCGGGCGACCGGCAGATCGCTGAAGTGTTGCGCTTACGGCAGCGGTTGGATCGGTGGGAGTCTGAGATCGATCCTGGTGTACACCGCGAACGACTCCTTGGCGTGTTGCCGGATCGTCCGCGAATTGTTGTGTTCACCACGCGGTTCTCCACCTACATCCGCCACGCCGCTGAAGATGTAGCAGAAGTGCTGCGGCGACTGGGCTGCGATGTCCTAGTGAGCATGGAGCCGGATGATCATTCCACTCCGTCGGCGGCGGGGATACTGGGCGTGGTGGAGCGGCAGCACCCAGACCTCATCCTCCTGATCAACATGCTCCGGTCGCAGATGCCGGACTGTCTGCCCAAGCATGTGCCCGTCCTTACCTGGATCCAGGACGCGATGCCGCACCTCTTTGACGGGAAGAGTGGGCGAGCGTTCGGCGAGTATGACTTTGTCATGGGTCACCTACACCCGGAGATGTTCTCAGACTTTGGCTTTCCGCGAGAGCGTTCACTCGCATCTTTCGTGCTCGCCAGTGACGTCACGTTTCACGATGCGCCGGCCGATGAGCATGCACGTGCGAGGTTTTCGTGTGAAGTGGCATACGTCAGCAACCAGAGCGAAACCGCCGAGCAGTTCAGGGATCGGGTGCTGGCGCGGGAAGATTCTCAATTGCCTGCACCACGCGTGCTGGGCCGGCTCTATCCGCTCGTGGTTGATGCCGCCGCGGGCGCGGGTGTCGTTGGCCCCGGGCTGATTGACCAGCTTCGGGATGTCACCCTCGAGGCCTTTCATGCGGCGGGATTCGCTGCACCTTCACCCCAGGTCTTCGCCTGGACTCTGCACTCCATCGTGCATCCGCTTGCGGAGCGGGTGCTGCGTCAGCAGATGGTGCACTGGGCAGCGGAGTTGTGCGACCGCAAGGGATGGCGTCTGCACCTGTACGGCAAGGGTTGGGACGCTCATGCGCGGTTTGGCCGATTTGCCCAGGGAATTCTCGCCCATGGGGACGACCTTCGACTCGCGTACCAGTGCGCCCGCGTCCAGTTGCACGCGGGACTGGGCGGGGTGAACCATCAGCGTGTGCTTGAGTGCGCCTTATCGGGAGGGTGCACTCTCATCCGCATCAAAGCGGAGGACGCGAGGCTGCTCGAATGGTGGGCGCAGAACGAAGTGGCGAGGACGGTTGCTCGTGAAACTCTTGAGCCCGCCTTTACTGACCGAAGCGACTACTTACTCTGCCCTCTCGCGGACCACTGGGAGGCGATGATGGCGCAGATGCAGTGCGATAGACTGGGTATGCCACCCCAGCACAACCGGGCAGGGAAACTCGCGCTGCACATTGATCAACTGCGTTCACCCTGGCGTGAGCGGAACGGCGAGTCGGTGCCGTTCGAGGCGGCGTGGCTCGCGGGGGATCTGGCAGAGTCGGGGTTCTGGGATCGAGTCTCGTTCGAACGGGCGGTGTCCCGCGTGGTGGAATCGCCGATTCGGCGCGGGTCGTTGGCGAGTTGGCAGCAGAACGCGGCGCGGGATCACTTCAGTCTGTCCAAGATGATGCAACGCGCGATGCATCTGGTGGGGTGCGCGATGCCCAAGTCGTACCCGGCTCCTGCCATGAGTAAATAGGCACCACCACTGTGCGCTGGCCTGCGAAGTGTGCCCTTGCCCGTTCGATGATCAGGCCCTCGTGCGCATCGGAGGAAGCAATCACAGCATCAATCATGCGTGGGGCTCGCGCGGGCAGGACAACGGGGACACCGTGGATGGAGTGCACCTCCGGCGAGGGCCTGTCGTCGAGGATGGCCACGACGCGCATGCCCAATTCACGAAACACGCCCATCCCCATCGCCTGAGTGTGGCGTCCGGCGCCCCATATCGCTATGCGCTTCGCGGCGGCAGCCTTGCAAATGAGAGCGGCACGCTCTATCAGGATTCGTCTGGCGGCGCGCGGTTCATCAAGTCGCCCCGGGAGCATCTCCCTCCCACCGATGGAGGGCGGCACCAGCGAGAGTGCCAACGCTGCGTGGACGGCTGGCGAAGAAGGACGCAGCCAACGAGCACGGCTGAATTCACGCACGAAGAGGGGGAGGGCGCGCGGGTCAGCATGCACACCATCCGCAAAGTAAGCGGGGCTTGGTTCACCCTGCGAAGTTGCAAGATCGTCATGAATATCGATGACGTCGGCGTTCACAAGCGATGCTGCCGCGTGCAACGCCAAGTTAAAGGCGCGGACAGCCCGCGCACGCTGCGCGAACGTGCCCACCGTGGGAAGGAGCGTGTTGCCGTGCTGGACGACCGTGGGTGGAGGGATCGCGATAAACCCGAGACGGCGCCGGGGTGTGAGCGACTTTGCACGTTTCACATAGGCACGGGCAGTTTCGGCCGCGACGTCTTCAATCCTCTTGTCTGCGCGTGCGTGCCGGGCTACATGGTTCCGGCAGTCGATTTCGCCGAAGAAAAACACAACTCGCTCGCCCGCATCGATGTGCTCCATGCACCAACGGATGTCCTTATGCACTGCATGTTCTTTGAGCCCGACGGAGTGTGCGAGGTATTGGCCAAGGTGCCACACGCGGAACCCCGGAACCGCCTGCGCACAGTGCTCGCGGATGGTGCCGCAAACCCCGTGCAGCCCGGTGAACACGGACGAGTGACTATCGCCGATGATGTGGATTGTGGGCTTCGCGGCCCGCACCGGTCGAGGCGACCGCTTCATGCGTGCACCATGCCATGCTTCACGTTTGCGCACTCTGTGTCGGTCTGCGAGCGACCGTAAAGACGGTGCACGGCGATCCCCCGATCGCGGAATACCGCGCAGTTGTCCCACAGCTTGTCCTCCACGGAGTTGCCCGACAGCACGACAGCGTCAACTCCCATGGCCAGGGCGGCATCTCGGGACACGATCGGGATGTTCCACATGGAGCGGGCATGACTTGACGGATTGTCGTCGATGATGCAGGCGATACTCACCGCGGGGTCGCACAATGCTGCGCCGCCCACCTGCGTGTGCAGGCCGCTGCCGTATACAGCGACCTTTTTCTGTCCCGCGATCGCGCAGGCTTCAAAGGCACGTTTGAGCGCGCTCACGTACGGGTTGTCGCACGCGACGCGCAGAAGGCGCTGCTCGGCCAGCGTCAGCATCTCCGCCTTGTCCATGGACCGGTCATATCCGCGGTCTTTTCCAGGCCCGGTTGGAGCAGCGTGCCCGGGAAAGTGTTCATGCACCCGGGCGTAATACAGCAGGCAGTCGCTGAGGTCTTGGCGTTTGACGCTTTCCCAGTACTTGGGCTGTGCATGCCCGCCCCGGGTGAAGTGGTCATGGAAGTGTGAAAGGTCGGGTCGGTCCCACAGGGCGTTCAGGCCCTTCGCATCGCATCGATTCAAGTCCGCGCCAGCGGCGACGAGCATCAACCCGAAGAAGAATGCGACGACATTTGCCGAATCGGCGACTGCGGCGATGCCGTCGTGCAGGCCGAGCGGGCTGACGACCCACGGGTCTTCGCTGATCATATCGCCGGCGATCCAGCCGAGCAGCGCTGCGCCGAACCAGACGAGGACGGGATAGCGCGTCAACAGCGTTAGCACCATGTTCGAGCCGAAGATGATCAGCGGAATCGACAACACGATGCCGAAGATGAACAGCCAGAGATTTCCATGAGCGGCGGCTGATACGGCCAGCACATTGTCGAGGCTCATTACGGCGTCGGCGATCGCAATCGTGCGCACGACGGCCCACAGCGTGTCGGACGCCTTGACGTCTTTGTGATCTTCTTCGCCGGCGATCAGCTTGACCGCGATCCAGAGCAGCAGCAGGCCGCCGACCAGTTTCAGCAGCGGCACCTGCAGGAGATAAATGATGATCGCCGCGAACAGGATGCGCAGGCCAATCGCTGCGCCTGTTCCCAGCAGGATGCCCATACGCCGCTGATGCGGCGGAAGATTGCGGCAGGCGAGGGCGATAACCACGGCGTTGTCGCCGGACAGCAACAGGTCGATCCACACGATTTGCAGGATCGAGATAAGCATGTCGGTCGAGAAGGTCATGGCTCCCTTGCAGTGGTTGGACGGTGAACGCTGAATTCGTCAGGTCGGCTTGGTTTCATGGCCGCCGCGCTTGCGCAAGATGAGCGCAAGGACGACCACAAGCGCGGCGCCGACCGCCGCGGCGGAATATTCGACGATGTGGATGGCTTCGC
>CALLYM010000106.1 GCA_937858155.1 uncultured Phycisphaerales bacterium
GGGGCCGGGGTTGGGGGTTGGGGGGTGGGTCCTACGTCAGGCAGGGCCCGCCGCTGAACACACTCAAGAGCGAGTCGATGTCCAGCGTGTCCGGGAACAGCGTGTCGTTGTTGAAGTCGATGTCGTTGCACCCCGGGATCGGGTCCGTCGAGCACGGGCCGCCGGAGAACACGGAGAGGAAGTCGTCGATGTCCGACGTGTCCGGGAACAACGTGTCGTTGTTGAAGTCGATGCTGTCGCAGCCGGGCCCGAACGCGAACGTCAGGTCAAAGCCCGCGTACGCCGTGCCGCCGATCGCCGTCGTCGCCGTGCCCGAGCCCGACATGCTCGCGCTCGCCGAGACCGCGACCGTGTACGAGCCCGGCTGCAGCGCCAGGCTGATCGGGCCCTGCACGTTCTGCGAGCCCGTCGGCAGCGGCGCCGTCAGCGTGTCCGTTACCACGACGCCCGAAGGGCCGCTGATCGTGTACGAAGTGGTCGCCAGGGCGTTCGTTGTGTTGCCCGCCGCTACCGCCGCGTTCGCGCGCGAGAGTGTCAGCGTCGTGGGAGCCAGCACGTTGAACGCGAGGTTCCATGTGCACGAGGTCTGCCCGTTGCCCGTCCCCGCCAGGGTCGTGCACGGGTGCGCCGAGACATTGGCGATGCCGTAGACCGTGCTCGCGATCTCAAAGTGATCCGCGTTCGTGATGCCGACGAACTGGTCCACGCGCGCCGTGCCCTGCGAGAGCACGCCGTTGGGCCCGCACACCGCGTCCGTTGCCGTCGCGACCGCAGGCGCGATCTGCGTGCCAAACGGCAGCGCCGACCACGAGTTGGAACTGGACGCGAGCGGGATCGGCCCGTTCGTATTGGCCCCGGCGACCGCCGTCGCGCTGCCCGACGCCGTCCTCGAAAAACTCGTGACAGACGCGTACTGCGCCCACGCCCCTGATGCCACACCAAGCCCCGCGCACGCGCCGACGACAACCCACCCGGGCGTGCCCGACTTCCACGAACGTTCCATGTCGCCCACCTTTCTCTCTCGCCGCCGCTATGCAAGCACTCAACGCCGCTCGCCACAGGGCGGTTTCTCCAACTTCATGATACTGATCCGGACGCCCTTCTCCAAGGGCTTCTGGCTCAATCCGCGTGAATGAACCGCAAAGAACAGCGCGTGCGCCACACCCAAGCGGGTTACCCCCTCGCCCATCTTCACGCGCGGCGTGACCCTGCACAGGACCCTCCCGTGCGACATATGGATAACTCCTATGGCCGCCGCAATCAGTCACCGCCCCGGCTTGGGCGCCTCATCCTGGAACACGACCCGCGCGCGGATCTTCTCCAGCATCTTGGGCCCGATGCCCCGCACCCTGTCCAGATCGTCAAACCCCGCAAACCGCTTCTTGGCCCGGGCCTCGATGATCCGGTCCGCGATCGCCGGGCCCACGCCCGGCAGCAGCTCCAGCTCCGCCTTGGGCGCGGTGTTGACATTGATCTTGCGGGGCGTGACGAGCGCGGGTGCACGAACTTCCCCCGGTTCCTTCGCCAACTGTTTTTCGTCCCTTGGGGCGGACGTGGTCGCCGCGGGCTCCGCCGGCGCTTCCGGCGGGGGCGGCTTGGGAACCACCTCGATGCCGCCCTCGGACACACTGGGTCCGTGCGGCGTCCGGTCCACGACCCGCGGCTCCGGCACCACCGGCAACGCGGCAGTTTCCGGCACCACTTCCGCCGCCTTGGTCTGTTCCTCCTGCTTCACCGGCTCCTGTGCCCGAGCGACCAGCACCGGAGGAACCACCGGCGCGACGGCCACCTGCGGCGCGACTGCGACTTGAGGAACGATGGGTGGGGTGACAACCGGTGTCGTTCCGCGCGACCAGAGCGCCCACGCAACCGCCCCCGCCGCGGCGACACCCAGCGTGCCCACCATGGCCCACTTCCCCGCGCCCCGTGTGATGGTGAACCCCTGCTGGTCCATGCACCACTAGTAGACCATGACGCCCCGTCATTTGCAAGCCCCCCGCAAGTCCTCTTGCCCAAAGCCCTTCCAAAAAGACACCGGCCGCGCCCCCCACGGGCGCGGCCGGCGTGCAGAAGTCACCGCGTCCTTGCGATCACTTGTCGTCGGCATTGGCTACCGCGGGCAGCTGCTTGCTGTCCACGCGGCTCAGGAGCTTCTTGTTGTCGAACAGCGAGTTGGCGCTGGACAGTTCGCCCTCCTTCATGCGGACAAGGTTGAGGCGCATCTTGGGTGTCTCCTTGCCGTCGGCCTCGACCGTGAGCCACTCGATGGTGCACTCGTTGTCGCTGATCATGCGGGCGACCTGGCGGACCTGGACCTTCTTCATCAGCAGCGGATGGTCGGCCTCGCCGGACATGGTGAACACGTTGGTCACCTCGCCCACCTTGCCCTCGGTCTTGGACGTAGAGCCCGTGCGCCCGTCGTAGGACACGCTCACCGCGCGGTCGCTGTCCACGCGCATGCGCATGGAGCCCTCGAAACGCTCGCCCTTGGCGAACCCCTCGAAGCAGGAGAGCAGGCTGCCATCCTCGGTCATCTTGGCGGACACGCTCGCCACGCTCGCGGAGGTCTCCTTCTCGTTCCAGCGGATCTCGACGGAGCCTTCCCACTCGCCGGCGAGCTTGGAGAGCGTCGACTGCGCGGCGGGCGCGGTCTGCGTGGTCGTGGTGTGCGTGTCACCGGTCGCGGTCACGGTGGACGCGAGGCCGGCGAGCGCGACGATGGTCAGGACGGCGTTGGTGACTTTCATGCGTGTGCTCCAAGAGAGAGAGAGGAGAGACGGATCCAGGGGCCCCGACGACAGGCGGCCCGTACCGGCACTCCCATCGACCGGGCGTGCGCCCGCCTTCCTGGCGCGGCCGCTGTTGCGAGCCCGGCGCCCCCACCTAGCCCGGCGACCCCGCGCACACGGGCAACTTTCACGCACAACGCGGACCTTTGCCGGCCCGGATAACCCCGCAAAAGAAACAAAGCCCCGCCACTGGGGCGGGGCCTCGCGGAGAAAGGTTTTCGTGGGAATTACTCGCGGTGCTCGTTCACGCCCGCCACCTGGCGGAGGTTCTTCGGCCACACCTTGTTGGGGCTGGTCGTGGGGGCCATGCTGGCCTTGCGGGGGGTGTTGTTCTGCTGGGTGCTCGCGGTCTGGTCACGGGTGTAGTCCACCTTCAGGGAGGCGAACTCCTTGCCGTTCTCGTCGCGGTCCCAAACGGTGTAGGTCATGCTGTTGCGGCTGTTGAACGCGAGGGTCGCCTTGCTCGTGCGGTTCTCACCCGTGGAAGGGTCGTTGAACGTGCCGGTCCACAGGATCGAGCCGTCCTGCTGCTTGGTGCCGGAGGAGTTGGTGATGGCGGTGGAGGTGTTATCGCACCACACGCTCTCGTACTTGCCCGTGGAGGCGTTGTAACCGAACAGAGCAAAGCCCTGGAAGTTCATTCCGGGGAACATCTCGCCCTGGAACTCCTGCTGCACGAAGCGCTGCATCGTCGCGGTGTTGCTGGCGGTGCCGCTGCTGGTCTCGGTGGCTTCACCGGGGCCGGCGCACCAGGTCATGGTTGTGTTCCACTGGCCCAGCATGTTGCCGAAGAGCTCGGCGTGCTCGGTCTTGGGCAGGGTGGACATGAACCACTCCTGCGTGGGCTTGTCGAGGCGTGCGATCTGCGTGCCCTGACGCTTTGCACCCGTGTTCTGGTTCCAGCTGTTCTGGTTGTTCCAGTTGGAGGAGCGGTTATTCTGGAGGCTTGCCTGCTGGGTGGTGGAGTTCTGGGTGTTGGCGCTGGTCTGCGTGCTCTCGGTCGAGGAGCATGCACCGAGGAACGCCACGAGGGCCAAGGACGTGAGGGCTGCGAAACGCTTCATTTCTATTCTCCGTATCTCATGGACTTTGGCCGCCGGGACACCCGGTCGTCCGATAGGTCCGCACCTTTGTGCGGGGGTTCCATCGGCGCGGAGAGGGCGTTCATTCACGGGTCGGGCGTACTTATTGGAATAAGCGCGTTATGGGAACTTGGACTGTGTTCCGCATGCGCAGGTTGTGCCCTGGCCGGCGCGTGCGGGCGCGGACCCATGCAAAAAGTCCCCCCCAACTTCTCAAGGAGTCGTCGCGGGCAAAGGTTGCGCGGCGGGGGCGGAGGGCCCGATGTGCACGATCCCCTGCCAGGCGAGCACCAGCAGCACCGCGCACAGCGCGAGGCGGTACCACCCGAAGGGCGTGAGGCCGTGCTTATTGAGGAACCCCACCAGCCACTTCACGGCGATGAAGGCGGAGATGGCCGCCACCAAGATCCCGACCAAGACGGCGGTCCAGCCGAGTTGCTCGAACATGGTGGGGGTGTGCGTGGCGTGGGCGTGGCTGACGTTCTTGTACGTCTTGTACAGAGTGGCTGCGCCCAGGGTGGGGAGGCCAAGAAGAAAGCTGAACTCGGCGGCTTGCCTGGGCTTCATGCCGGCGAGCACGCCGCCGGTGATGGTCATCATGCTGCGGCTGGTGCCGGGCCACATGGCCACGCACTGCAGCACGCCGACGAAGAGTGATTGCTTCCACGACAGGTCGAACACCGATTCGGTGGTGTGATTGTGCTTGGGCAAGAGCGAGACTTTGCCCGCTTGCCATTGGTCCACGACCATCATGTAGATGCCGCCCAAGGCGAGCGCGAGGAGAACCGGACCGGCGGAAAAGAGCTTTGCCTCAATCCAGTCGTCCAAAAGCTTGCCGAAAACGGCGGCCGGGATGAACGCGACGATGAGGTTGATCGCGAGCCGCAGCCCCTGTGGGTCACTTCCGAAGAGCCCCTTGATCATGCGGAGCACATGGGGCCAGTAGAGGCTGAGCACAGCAAGGATCGCCCCGCCCTGGATAACAATCGCGAACGCATCCACGGCGCTCTTCCGGTCTGGCGTGTCCAGCCCCATGAGCGAGTTGGCGATGATGAGGTGCCCTGTCGAGCTGATGGGCAGGTACTCGGTGATGCCTTCGACCAGCCCGAGGATCACCGTGTGCCAGAGTTCGAGCGGGTGTGCGCTAATCGTCGTGGTGGTCATCGGCGGGAGATTAGGGGCGACCAACCGGCTCAGAGGGCGGCATATGGATCGGGGATAACACCCGTGTGAATACCGCGAGCCCCTGTCCGTGCACCTTTCCGCCTCAGGAAGTCAGTGCCTGCAACGACGCGGGTTGGGCTTTGTCGCGGTTTGCTGGCGCGCAAAATAGCCCGCGATTCGCGGGCTGCTTTGGCGGGAGCAAGTGACGTCCCAAGAAGGCCCTCGGGCGTTCACTGGCGATCGCAGATCTTACTTCCCTTCTGTGGTCGTCTTGGTCTCGGACTTCTCTGTCACCACCTTCTTGCCCTCCGGCGTGTCCACGACTTTCTTGCTCTCGCTGCTTGTCTTGGATTCATTCTTATCGCAGCCGGCCGCGAGCACCACGGAGGCGGCCATGAGCGCCGCGATGGAGGCGCAGCTTGCCGCGCGGTATGTCATGGGCTTTCGGGATTGAATCTTCATTTCGTGTCCTTTCCGCAAGGGCCTCACGCCCTCGCATCACCAGGGACGGGCAGGGGTTCGTCGGGAATGAACGGTGAAACACTAACGGGGGTAGTCTTCAACTTTGCGTTCTGTTTTGGTCGTCGTGGTGGTTTTCTGTGTCGGGCTTTCGACTGTTCTGGTGGTCTTGCGCTCGGTTGTTCCGTTCTCGTACGAACAGCCAACGAGACTGACCAACGCGAGCGATATCGCGAGGGAGAACGCGGCGAAACCGAATTCGTCCGGAACGGGCCTGCGATTCAGCTTGTGGCTTGTGGCCATGGCGATTGCCTCGTGCTACACACGCCTCATCACCCGACCGGGCGTGGGTGTGGTCGCTCGTGCGGATACTTCCACGTGTGTCGTGCACCCCTGAACTGGCTGAATCGGGCCTGAACCAACCTTCACTCTGAGCGCCCCGGATGGAAGCCCGCACGCCGGCGTCGCGAAACGTGCCGCGAAAGGCGCCTAGTTGCGCACGCTCACGGGCGGCCCGAGTACCTCGCTCAGTATGATGGCGCGCCGGACCGCGTGCCGGTCCTTCGCCCCAAGCATCGTGGCAAACCCCGCTGCCTTTGTTGCGGACGCGCCGCGAACGACGTGGGGCTGGATGGCGACCAGCGGTGGGGCCGGTTCCATGTACAGCGGGTCTGTGCTCGCCGTCGTGGGTTGCGCTTGGTGCGGCGCGACGGGAGCCGGGCGCTGGGGTGCGGGCTTCGCCTGGCGCGGCGCGGAGGGGGCTTGCCGCGCGGGTGTTCGGGTCGCTTG
>CALLYM010000107.1 GCA_937858155.1 uncultured Phycisphaerales bacterium
TGGAGTCAAGAATGGTAAATGCTCTTTGAGACCGTATCTGATCTTTGGCAACTTGAACTGTCCCAGTTCCCCCTTTTGCTGCCTTCTCGCAAACTCTCTTTTTAGCGATTGAAGCACTAAACGCTATCTCCGCGTTCTGACTTGAAGTCAGCGGATCGCGCGTGCTTCCAGCAATGCGGGACGGGTCGAAGACTAGAAACCCCAACGCGCAAGGAGTAACACCATGCGTAAATCTGTCTTGATAGCCGCGGCAGCTGTACTGATCGCGGCAGGCGCCGGCTTCCTCGCTCTGGACGGCGGCAGCCTGTTTTCGGCCAATACCACTGCCAATGCGCAGAACGCGCAGCCTGCCGCCCCGGCAGTCGTGAAGCTCGTCGAAGTCACCGACGACAACTTCGACGCCGAGGTGATGCAGTCGGTGAATGCCGGCGTGCCTGTGCTCGTCGACGTCTACGCCGTCTGGTGCGGTCCGTGCCGTGCCTATCGCCCCATCTTCGAAGCTGTGTCGACCGAATACACCGGCAAGGTGAAGTTCGTGCGGCTCAACGGCGAACGTGCGGTGAAGGTGGCGCAAGCCATCCGCCTGCAGAGCTTCCCGACCACCGTCCTGATCAAGAAGGACGCCTCGGGCAAGGTCGTCTATTACACGATGAGCGGTGCCTTCCCGGCGAAGGTTGTCCGCTACATCGTCGACAAAGGCCTCGACGGCTCGCTCGACATGGAAGTGACGCCGCGGGCTCTGCCCCCGCTCAAGTAGAGCCGGACTGACGAGCCGCGCTGATGTGCCTGCTGGTTTTGCGCCCCCGGGCGGATGTCCAGCCAGCACGGATGCACGGCGACTACGAGAGAATGCACAACGATGGGAGCTTTCCAATGAGAAAGAAACCCTTTCTTCCCGCCCTGGTTGGTTGGCTGTGCGCCGCTATCCTGGCGGTTGTTCTGCCGCTATCGACGCCTGCCGTCGCGCAACTGAGCACCCAGAGTGCTGCACCGCCGGTCGAGGTCTCACTGGTGGCGGACCATGATTCTGTCGCTCCCGGCTCACCCCTCAAACTTGGAGTTCACTTCAAGATCCCCGAGGGGTGGCACATCTACTACCGCGAGCCCGGAGAAACCGGCAAGCCGACGGAGGTGATCTTCACCTTGCCCGCCGGCACCACCGCCGGTGACGGCAGCAAACTGGAATGGCGTCAGCCGTCCCGGTTTACCGACTTCGGAGCGGTCAGCTACGGCTACGAGCGCGATGCTCTGATAGCCACCAACGTGACGGTGACGGAGGTCAAGGCTGGCACCACCAGCGTCACCTTCCGCGCCCATGTCACCTGGCTGGCCTGTCACGATGAGTGCGTGCAAGGCTCGGCCGATGTCGAACTGACGTTGCCCGTCGCCACCGCCGGTAGTGCGCCACAAGCCACCAATGCCGACCTCTTCGCCGGACTGAAAGCCGGCGATGCCATCCGGGTCGATGCGCCCAAGCCGCGCGTACTCGACGGTTCGCCCGTCGAGGTGGAATCTATGGACGGCGGTTCGTCGTCCACGGGTTTCCTGGCAGCGCTGATGTTCGCCTTCCTGCAGTTCACGACGATCAATATTTACTCTCAGGTGGGCCTCATCACGCTTGTCGGGCTGGTGGCAAAGAACGGCATCCTGATCGTGGAATTCGCGAACCACCTGCAGGAGCATGGCAAGACCAAGGCCGAGGCCGCCAAGGAGGCCGCGATGACGCGCCTCCGCCCGATCCTCATGACTTCCGCGGCGACGGTCTTCGGGCACTTCCCCCTTGTGCTGGTCACGGGCGCGGGGGCCGAGGCCCGCAACAGCATCGGCATCGTGCTGGTCTCGGGGATGGCGATCAGCACGCTCTTCACGCTGTTCGTTGTTCCGTCCATCTATGTGCTGCTTGCCGCGAAGCGCAGCAAGGTGGAAGAGGCTTCAGTCGTCGGCGCTGTGTCCGCGGCCTAATGGCCACGACCAGATGGCAAGCCGCCAGTCGCGGTTCGAAGCGGACGATCACTTCGCCCACGAGTCCGCGAGCTGCCCCGCCATACGGCCGGACGCCTCAGCAGAAAGCGCATCGAGCGCTTGCTCCAGCGTTGCGCCGGCGGAGGCTACTTCGCGGCTGGTGGTAGATGCGCCCAGAATCACGCCGTCGCTGACGCGGTAGGCCCGCATGGTCAGTTCAATCCGCACGGGGAATGCGCCCGGGCGGGTGCGGGTCACCTTGGCCACGCCCGAGAGCACCACCTGAGCGCCGGACTTGCCGCCCAGGGACGCCGCTAGTTCGCGGTCAGTCCATTGATGCTGAGCGAGTTCACCCGCCTGGTTCATCTGCACCTGAGCGGCGGACACATCCTTCAGGGAGAGTCCGAGGGTCGTGAGGCGTTCCACAACCCGGTTCTCGACACTGCGAAGGTCGACCTCTCTCTGCTCGACGCGTTCCTCGCGGCGATCCTTCAGTTCTTGCTCCACGACGGTGCGGGTAAGCGGGTCGATCCAGTCCGTGTGGCCAAGCCCGACACGCTCACCAATGATGATGTTCGTGCCGTCACCCTGTTGGAGCGGGGCGTTGGCGGAATCACCCTTGGTGACGCTCGATTCCCCCTGAGAGTCCTGGGCGACAGCGCGATTGATCATGACGGCGATGGTGGGCCTGCCGGCCTTTTCGTAGGCCGCGGAGAGAGCGTCGCGCTCGGCCTTGTTGCGGCTGGTGGCGGGGCCGCCAGCGAGGGCGCGTTCACGCTCGGAGAGCCCCAGCGGAGAAAGACGCAGATTGATGGTCTGGCCCTTCACGTCGAGGACTTCGCTGCCCATGACCAGCTGATCAGAGATCGTGCGACGGAGCGTGGAACGGACGCCCAGGAGGTCCTGGCTGCTGAGCATGTCGAGCGTGGTAACAACCGTCGCGCTGCTGCGCTCTTCGCCGCGGAGGTTCACACTGCCGGTGCGAACGCCCTCGCTGGTATTGAGTGCGTTCTGCAGGAGGGATAGGTCGTCCTCGGTGTAGTCCCCCACTACCCGGAGCGTGTATCGGCGCATGGCACCCGCGCCGGCGGCGGGGAAGGCCTCGATGAACTGCGTGGACATCCGCCGGGCAATGGCGCGGGCGTACTCGCTCAGGCGGTAGTTGTCGAACTGACCCGTGCGTTCGTCGGGGAGCATGTCAAAGGCATAGCGCCCGAGCGTGGTGCCCTGGCGCAGGTCCGTCATGACGTAGTTGGCGCTGTAGCAGCCGCGCTGAGACTTCTCATTCACCGTCACGCTCATGACCATGTCGGCCCCGGCATCGCGGGCGAGGATGCGCGCGGCGGCCTCTTCGTCGTTGCCCCGGAGGGCTTCTCGCTGCTGCGCCCCCAGGAAACCCTGGGCCTGCGCGTTGATCACGATCACCTCGGGGTCGTGGAAGAGGTCCTCGAGGCGCGCGCCCAGTGTCTCACCCATGGACTGGGCGCGGTTGCCGCCGACAACATCGGCGGCAATCAGCAGACGGGGAGAGCCGGCCCGTCGGTACGCTTCCAGGAACGCGGGCATATTGGCGAGGCGTTCGGTGCTGACCGTCGTCTGATCCGCCGCCGGGGGCGGCGGCAACGGCTTGCGGTCTGACTGCGCCAGCGCTGTGCCGGCGAGCGTGGTGAGAGCGAGGATGATCGAGGTGCGGGTCATTGGATCTCTCCAGGAGGGGGCGGACCGCGAAGCGTGTGTTCAAGGTCGGGATCACGTTACTTCGCTAGACGGACTTCGCAGCGCCAGTCCACCGCGTCGGTGTCCATGGCATTGCCGGTAAGGAACACCTGGTTGCGTGGCGGCAGGTTGACGAACCGCCAGTTCATCGCGCCCCCGCGGGCGGGCGCGCCGCTGGCGTTCTGGAACAGGAAGCGGTACTGGATATTGCTGGAGTAGCCGGGGTCGCTCAGCAATCGCACTGGGACTGTGACCTTCATCACGTCGTCATGCTCCACCACAGGCTGGTCGACCGCGAGGAACCGCGAGAGTTCGCCCGCGACGGTCACGTTGGGGTACTGCTGCATCGGCGCATAGACCCCGGTAAAGGGCGTTCGCTGCGCGGGGTTCGCACACCCCTCGAGCGAAGCGCCCGCAAAGAGCGCAGCAGCAGCGGCAAAGAGTGGGCGGGTGCGGTGGCGTGAGTGATTGTTGTGCATGGTGTTACTCCTCACTAACTTTATTCGATGCGCAGATCGGTGTGTGGTTCCAGGCTGAGATAATGGGTCAACGCGGCTCTTGTTGGCCGCTCGGGGTCCGTTGGGTGTTTTCCCGGGCAATGGCTTCCTTCAGAGCTTCGGTGCGGGGTTGGTAGGGGTCATGCTCTTGGCCGAAGAGTCGCTGGTAGCCGACGGTGCCCGGGAGCGGGGGCACGAGCGAATCGCCTCCGTCCAGAACATGCCGGCGCATGCGCCCCTGTTGATCCTCCACGGCGAGTGTGATGCCCTCCTCGCGGTAGAGGTTCTCAAGGTCGACCTGAGTGAGGGTGGCCAAGTGGCCCGCGTTGCGGTATCGCTCCATCACTGCGGGGCTGGGGCGGGAAACGTCATGCCCGCCGAAGATGAAAGGAACGTCGTCACCCGGGATGGCTTGGCGGGAAAAGTCGTTGGAGTAGACCGCCGCGCCGGCAGCAAGCCAGGCGTCGGCGCTGGTGGGCACGCGGACATAACGAAGCTGCATGGGGCCGGAGGGGGCGGAGAGGTTGGGAAGAACGACGCGCGTGCCCTCGACATCCAGTGTCACCGTGGACTGCCCTTGGGGAAGCATGAGGGGGGCAAAGTACACGCGTTGAGGGAGGAGTTCCGCGTGGCGTGTGTCGGCGTGGGCGTTGCCCTTCATCAACAGCCCGAGCGCGGCAACGGCGAGTCCGATCCACTGGGCATCGTTGTTCCTTCCGCCATTGCCGCTGCTCGCAACGATGATGCCGCCCGCGACGAGGGCGTCGCCGAGCGCACTCTTGAGCGAGCGGATGTCTTCGAGGTTGTTCCAGCGGAGGTTCCGCGACATGACGTTGGCGTCCTGAACAACCGGGAACTGGCCCAAGGACTGGTCTTCCGACGGGGACGCACCGGTAGACCGCACAGACAACGCGAGGGGAGCATTGCTGCTCGTGGTGCGAGGCCGCCACACCGAGATCGCCCCGTCGGGCCCCTCGGCTCGCTTCTCCGGGCCAAAGCCATACTCAACGACCAGGACCGTGTTGTAGCGAGCGGTCTGCAGCGTGCGGGCAAGGTCGGTCAGCGTGGCATCCACCGTCGCGGCGGCGGCGAAGTTGTCACGGGCTTCGTCGTCGCGCCCCAGTGCGCGGTTGGCGACGCCGTTCATGAGGTACCCGGCGGCAAAGTCGCTCTGCGCCACGGCGTAACCGGAGTTGAGCAGCGTGTCCCCCGCGCCGGGTTGTTTCTGGTCGGCCTCTGCCGCGGCCTTCGCGAGGTCGGCGGGCGAGGCTTCCTTTCCGACGGCCTCGGAGAAGTCCTTCAACAGGAACAGGGAGGACTGCGCAGCGGCACGCGCGTTATCCCACTCGCCCCGCATCGCCTTCTGCACCGCGATGGCGTGGTAGGCAAAGGCCTGCTCGAATGGCTCGCCCTTCCACACCTTGAGCCCTTCATTGAACACGACGCTGGCGGTCGTCTTGTCGGCATTGAGGCCCTGGGTGCGAAGCAAGGAGAAAAGCTCATTCGCGGTCTCCTCGCCGGCGTCGGGCACGCCTTCGGCGAGCGTCATCTGCAGGACATTGAGGCGAGTCAGGAGGTACTCGCGGTCTGATGGGTCCGTCGGCAAAGACTCTGAGAGCTTCGCTGCAACAGGCCCAAAGCGGCCGATCTCCGCGGAGCGGACCGCTCGCGGGTCCAGCCGTGGCGACACACACCCGCCCAGCGAACCCGCCAGCGCGGCGAGCGCGAGGCAGGAGCACGCGAAGATGGGTCGGGCGCGGATCATGCGGGTCAGTCGAACGAGAGGCCGGCGGCCGCCCGCTTGAGGGCAACCGTGTCGGACCAGAGAAGTGCACCATCGGCCAACCGCGTCACGCGGAAGTCACAGAGGTAGGTGTCGGTGCGGTGGGCGCTGCCGGATCGGGCGGCGGATCGCAGTGTTGCGTCGAGGCGGTGGGTAGGGGAGCGCCCTTGGGCGAACCCCGTTTCATAGTTCCCGCGCTGCTCCCCCTCGCCCTTGAGTTCGGCGGGGATGACAAGCGTGAATGCCTTCTCCTTGCCGAGTTGCACAAGGCCGGCGGAGTCCCGGACTCTCTGCATCATCGACCACTGCTCGCCGGGCGTGATGATGTCCAAGGTGAGGTTCTCGACCTTGTCCCAGGTGAGGACGATGGGCGGGGAAGCAACCGTGCGATCCTTGAGAAAGTCGCTCTCCCGCAGCTTCTGGGCAAGATCCGTGGCCATGTCCGAAAGGTCGGCCTGCGTCAGGCGTGTGGAGCGTGCGGGGGCCGAACACGCGGGGATCGTCACGCCCACGAGCAGGAGCACGAGAATGAGGGTCGATGTGCGCATGGAAGGAGCGGTGAAGAGGTCGTGAGAACTGCACCGGAGGGGACGCCGGGCTGTGTCAGAGTTACCTCGCCTGCTTGACCTCGTACGGCTCGTTGGTCCAGATGATGGCGCCGGTCTTCATATTGGTGAGCTCGAAGTTCATGAGGTAGGTGTTGACCGCGCTGCCGCCGCGCTCGACGCGGTACATGTTGCCGTTGAGAAAGTAGGTGTAATCGGCGTTGAGCGGGGCTCGCTCCTGGCGGGTGCCTTCTTGCAGAAGATCGCCGGAAGACCCCGTCTCACGCCTGATGAGGTCGTCGGCACGGGCCTTGTTCTCCACGAACTGGACGTTCTTCAGGACATGTCCGCGGCTCTGCATGAGCTTGCTGCGGATGCGGGTGCGGAAGGCCTCGAAGTCATTGGTGCTCACAATTCCCGTCTTGTTCACGATGTCGCCGAACACAATCGTGGCGCGGTACTGGTCGTTGAGTTCGGGCACCGAGGAAAGGTCCCCCGCGAGCTGCTGGGCCACCTGGTCGGAGAACTCGAACAGCGAGGCGGTGCTGACTCGCGCGTCGTTCCGCTCGGCGGGCGTGGTGCGGGTAACGTCAACCCGCCCGCCGGTATCGCCCGGGGGGGGCTGGCAGCCTGCCAGGGTGAAGAGGGCGAAGGCCCCAACTGCTGCGGTGAGAGTTGTGCGTGAAGTGCCGTGCATGCAAGCGCTCCTCGAAGTACCGCGTGCGGATGGCTGACTGCTCCCCTTGGCTGCGGCGGGCTGGGGGCGCGCAAGTTTAGACGCTGCTAACCAAGGAGAGTTCCCGAGAGGATGCCCCTGCCACGTCCCGCTTTGGTGGGGGACGTTGCCACGTTTGTATCGAACCAAATCCGAACAGGGCTCCAGCGATATTCTCGAGTGATAGCCGCTAGCGAGAGCTGACGGTCAAAACAGCACGGACGGCCTGCTCAAAGTCTGTAGGGGACACCTGTGCAGGTCGCACTTCACCCAGGATGCGGGCGATCGCGGGCTTGGCCTCGTCGGGCGCGAGACCCATGTCCTCGATGCTCAGGACGATGCGCTGGAGGCGTACAAGAGCGTCACGGGCACGCGTGTCCTCCGTCGAGCCGGTGGTTCCCATGCTGTCGAGCCAGGCACGCCAGCCCAAGCCGCTGGTGAGCTTCACCTGCTCCGCGTAGCGGTCCCATGATGCGGCGAGGTCCTGCTTGATTTCGTCCGCGCGGTTGACCGTCGTCGTCGTGCCGTCGTCGTTGGTGCGTGTGCCCAGCATCAGGGCACGGTACTCGGAAAGGAGTGAGCGGGCGGCGGCGGGGTCGACCCGGCGGGAGGAGACCTGCCAGGTGAGGCCGGTGGGGCCCACGCTTGCCGGCAGGTCTGTTTCGAATGTGCGGCCGGAGAGCGAATCCACGATGTCGCGCGTGCTGCGGGGGCGGATATCAATGCCTATATCGGCCAGTTCCTGCGCGAGGGGTGCGTCGACTCCCGCGCGGGTGAAGTCCGTGGGCGGGGCGCCGACGGGCGGCACGGGCATGATGATCGCGGGGCCGATGGCCGTGGTCGAAGGTCCAGAAGCAATCAAGTCCAGGCCGAGGAGGAACGTTGTCGCGCGGGGGTCCTCGAAGCGGCTGCTGGTGATGGCCGTGAGCGGCTCGCGGTACACGACGCCGGCGAGTTCGGGGTCCTGCTGGCGAGAGCCGGTGGAGTACGCGAAGTTCCCGCCGGTGCCTTCGAACGTCGGCGCGACGCTGAAGTTGATGGAGCCGCCGGCGATGAGGTCCGAACCGGCGTCGTTGATCGTGCGGGTGAAGTTGCTGCTGGTCGGAGACTGGACGGCGCTGGCGTTGCGGTTGCGAAGGCGGATGGACGCGGCGTTCACGGTGAAGTTGTTGAGGGCCGTGACATCGCCGAAGCGCGCGGTGCCGGTGGTGGTCACGGTGAGTGATCCCAGCGCGACGATCTTCTGGCCGCCGCCCACGCTGAAGCCGCCGGTACCGACGGTAATGGTGAAGGCGTCGGTCGCCGCGACGCCGGACTTGGCGATGCGGTTCTGAGAGTCGAGTGCGTCGGTGAAGATGATGGTGCCCGACTGCGCGGTCGCCCGGTCGGCGCCCACGGCAAGGCTGCCCAGGCGGCGGGTGGCGCCGATGTTCGCGCCGAAGCGGAAGGCCGGGTTGTCGGCGTCGCCCGCCGCGGCGCTCAGCAGGACCAGGTTGGGGTCGGTAATGCTTGTGTCGGCGTTGATGGTGCCCTTGAAGGTGAGGGGGCCCGTGCTTCCGTCGATAGTGATGTTCTGGCCTACCAGGACAACGGCGTCGTTAAACGCGGCGCCGCGTGCGGTGAAGATGCTGTCTCCGATGCGGGTAGTACCGTCGGCGTTCGTGGTAAGAAGGCCCAGGCGTGCGGAACCGCCGACGAGGCCGGCGAAAGCGGTCTCTCCCGTGTCGGTGGTGGTGGTGGAGTTTGTGGACGTGTTCAGGGTGAGGTTGCGCGGGGTGCTGGTGCTGTCGCTGTTCAGCGTCCCGCCGAAAGTGATGTCGTTGGCCTCCATAGACGCGTTGGTGCCGAGGATGACGTTGTCATTGAACGTCAGGTCGCCGGTGGAGCGGACCTGCGAGCCTTCGATTCGAGTAACGCCGTCGGCGTTGGTCGTGACGCTGGCGAGGCGGAGGTTGTTGCCGATGGCGGACACGAACCGGGTCGCCCCGTTGTTGCCAGTGTTGACGGTGAGGTTGCGGGCTGTCGCGTCGGAGTTGACGGTACCGCCGAACACGACGTCGCCGGAAGCGGTGGTGATGGTGGCGTCGCTTGCGAGGGTGAGCGCCCCGCCGATGGCGATGGCGCCCGTTCCCGTGGTGGTGAGGTTGCCCGTCAGCGTTGTGACGCCGGTGTAGACCTGGCTGGCGCTCGTGCGGACGTTCTTCATGGCGACGCTCGCCCCGCTCGCGTTCAGCGTGGCGATGGGCAGCAGCGTGCTGGTGGTGCCGACAGCATCGCCGAAAGTCACATCACCCTGGCCGGCAGACACGGTGAGGTTCCGGCTGCTGCCCTGGCTGTCAATCTTGCCCTGGAAGTTGATGTCGTCGCTGGCGGCCTGCCCAGCGCTTGCGACCGTCACGTTCGAGGTGAGGATGAGGTCGCCCGCGAATGTGATGGGGCCGCTGGTGGTGGAGCGGACATCTCCCGAGAGCGTGGTGATGCCGGCGTACCGCTGGCCCGATCGAGTAGTGGCCTTGCCGAGGACAATGTTGGTGGCGGTGACATCCACCGTATCGAGCACGCTTGTGGTGCCGATCTCTCCGCCGAAGGTCGTCGAGCCGCTGGTGTTCACGATGAGGTCACGCGGGGTGGAGTCAGAGTTCAGCGTGCCCGCGATGGTCAGCTGGGACGCGTTGATGGTGCTGTCGCCCGCAAGGACAACATTGTCCATGTAGTTCTGGACGCCGGAGGTGGTGACGCTGCCTCCCAGGGTGGTATTCCCGTCCACCGTCACGCTGGCGAGCCCGGAAGATGTGCCGACCCCCTGGCCGAAGCGGACACCCGTAGGCCCGTTCACCGTCAGTGCGCGGGCCGCGCCGTCGCTCTGGACAGTCTTGGCGAATTCGACATTCGCCGTGCTGCTGGTCACGGTGGTCGCAGCCCCAAGAACCACATCGTCCAGGAACTGGACTGCGTTCTGGGCAAGCACTTGGCCGCCGTTGATGGTGGTCGTGCCGGTGGAATCCGTGCGCACCGCGCCGAGAATTCCGTTGGTGCCTGCGCCGACCGCGCCGCCAAAGGTGGTCGTCGGGCTGTTGACGGTGAGGTCGTTCTGTTCGTTGGCAAAGGAATTCACGGTGCCGCCGAAACGGACGCTGGTGGTGCCGCTGACCGCGACGTCTCTCTCCAGCACGACTGGGCTCGTGAAGTCGACCGCGTCACCAGAAACATCACCGAACAAAATGGTGTTGCCGCTGCCGGTATTGACGGTGAGGTCGTTCGCGCCCGTGACGGTCGAACGGAAGGTGACATCGTCGCCCGAGTTGCCGCTGGTGCGGACGGAAGAATCGCCCGCGAGTGTCACAGCGTTCTGGAACATGATGTCGCCCGAGTCGAGGCTGCGGAGATCACCGTTGAGGGCGGCGGGTCCGGTATAGCTCTGAGCGGTCTTGGTGCGGACGTCGTGGAGGTTGATCTGGCCGGCGTTGATGCTGACGCTGGAGAGCGCGTCGTTGTTGCCCACATCGGCCAGTGTCACGGCGCTGGTGCCGTTGTTGATGGTGAGTGAGCGGTCGTTCGCGCCTGCGTCGGCGTTCACGGTGCCACGCAGGTCGACGTTGCCGCCCGCGGCCACGGCGCCCCCGTCCGTTGCATCGATGACGACATTGGAGGTCAGGAGCGAGGAGCCGCCGACGATGACATCGCCGCCCGTCGCGGTGATGTTCCCGCCGATGCGGTTCGTGGCGCCGAGCAACGCAAGACCACCGCCGGTGCTCCGCACATTCGCCTGCGTCTCGACGATGCCGCCCGAACCGCCCATGCGGAGCAGTGTGTACTTGGAGAACGTGGTCGCTTCCGGAACGGTGAGTGTGCCCGTGCCGGATTCAAGTCCAACGGCGAGAAGGCCGGTACCGCTAATGGTCGCGAGCTCCGCGGCGGTCAGGTCCAGCCCCGCGCCACCATCGGCGGTGTTGCCGACGCGCACATCGGCGCCGACATCAAAGGGGACTATGTAGAGCGCGCCCGTGCTTGCAATCCCCGCGGTGGGATCAATATCGACCTCGTCGGCACGGAGGGTCATGCCGCCGGCGCCGCTGGCGATGTTCTGGACCACGCTGATCGTGCCGGACTGGGCGGTCAGGTTGACACCCGCGGTGTTGGTGATGCCGGAGGTGCCGCTCGCGATGCCAACGGAGAAGCCGTCGAGGTCAACGTATTGAGTGGCACCGGTCACGTTGGCGGCGAACACGTCGATGTTGTTGGCGTTGTGGTCAAGCGTGAACCGTGCGGAACCGAGGAGTTCGAGCTCGTTCGCGATGACAGCGCCGGTTTGTGTGACGGAGTCGGTAAAGTCGAGAGAGAGATTGCGGCCCGAGCCCAGGTGCAGGCCGCCCGTGAAGAGGCGAGTGCCTGCAAAGTGGTAGTCCGCGGCGTTGGCCGAAAAGTCCAGAGCGCTGGTGCGCACGGTGCCGGCATTTGTCCCGCCGAAGGTGACGTCGGAATACCCGCTGAGCAGTGCGACGGCGGCGTCATTCAGGGCCAACGTGCCCGCTACGCCCGTGCCCACACCCATCGACGTGCCCGGGGTATGCGGGCGGATGACGAACGATTCGCTGCCCGTGAACTGTGACTGGAAGAATGAAGCGGAGTCCGCCTCGACCACGACGAGCGACGCGCCCGTTCCGCCGATCGAATTGACCGACGAACCCTCCATCGCGAGGCCCACGCCGGAAGTGCCGGAGCCCGAACCCGTGACGGTGAGAGTGGACGCGGCGGCGTTGGAGGCAATCGCCGCGCCGTCCGCGAGGCGGACGCCGTCGCTCTGGTTGGTTCCCGCGCCGGTGCCGGTCACGGCGATCGCGGTGCCATTGTTGGAGGAGATCGACCCGGCCTCGAGGAAGACGCCGTGCCCCGCGTCGCCCGTCGCAGTGCTCGCACCGACGACAGAGATGGCGGCTGTGCCGGAGGTGGTGACGGTGCCCTGAATGTGGACGCCCGCGGCGTTCTGGTCGCCACGTCCCAGGCCTCGGATGTTGAGCCCGCCGGTGCTTGCTGTCACGAGAGACGACGAATCAACTCGGACACCCGCGTTGTTGTCGCCCGAAGCGGACAGCCCGCCTGCGCCGTGGATCTGCACGGTCGCGCCGCTGACGGTGGAACCGCCGGAGAAAACCACTCCTGGCGCGTCGCCCGTGCGTGCGCCGACACCACGAATTTCAACGCTTCCTGACCCTGCGTCGATGATGCCGTCATCGACAAGAACTCCCGTCGGGTCGGTGGTGGTGCCGCGGGCGCCGGAGGCTTCGAGCGCTGCGGCATAGCCGGCGTCGGTGGGGACGCCCAGAGCGGAAAAGTCACCACTGCCGCCGCCGATGCGGATGTTGCCCCCGTTCGTGACGATGGAAGACCCGTTCAGAATCTTGACAGCGCCGGAGTTGGGCGTTGTGTCCCCCGCACCGGTGTTGGCGATGAGGTCCACATTCAGGCTGGTGCCACCGGCGGCGGTGATGTCGGCGTCGCTGTCGAGGATGATCGAGTTCGCGGCCTCGAAGCGGAGCGTGGGCGTGCCCGACGCGCTGTTGCTCGTGATATCAGCGAGGATGTTGATGTCGCCGTCCTGCGAGCCCGTGCCACCGGTAGTAATGGTGACGCTGGTGCCGGCGTTCAGGCGGCTCTCGATGTCGCCTGCGAACACATTGGAGTCGTCGGAATTGGGCGTGAAGACATCGGGGTTGGCGGTAGAGAAGTCGCCGTCCACGCTTGTGGGGCTGCCCGTGACGCTCACGTTCCGCGGGTCCATGAGCCAGGTGCCGGACTTGCCATGCGGGGCTGACGCGTCGATGCGTGAACCATCCACCGCGAGGTGCTGCTTGCCGCTGGTTTCGATCGTGCCGCCGCTGCCACCCTGTGTGCCGCCTTTCGCGGAGATTTCGCCGTAGGTCCTGGTGGTGTGGTCCGCCCAGACCACTACCTGTCCTCCATCTCCCTGCTGGGTAGCGTCGGCGCGGATGGTGGTCGCGCTATTGACAGCAGTCACCTGCGCACGGATGTCGCCCGAACCGCGATAGCCGCCGCCAATCTCGACCCTGCCCCCGCCCATCGCGCCGGAGGCGTCAACGGTGGCTCCCTCCAGAGCAACGTTCTGGCCGACGATGCGGATGTTGCCGCCGAACGCAGAGTCTGTCCCGACCCACGGGGTGCGCTGGGCCGCGGCCATTTGGTTGGAGGCGTCGATGGTGCCGCCGGCGATGATGTTGCCCGTGCCGCGCCCTTGGATGGCGATGTCCGCGCCACGAACAGTGCCGCGGGTGTTGATGGCCATGCCCAGCACGTCGCCCGCGGCAAGCAGCACCCTGCCGCCCCGCGCGTCGATCGTGCCGGTGTTGGTGATAGCGCTGCCGGTGGAGTTGTCGGCTGAGCCATCGACCCGGGCGTACAGGTTGCTCCCGCGGTTGCCCATCACAACAGACTGACCGGCCGCGAACGCGACCGTGCCCTGTGGCGCGACGATGGTGCCGCTGTTGACGACGCTGCCGCCCGCAAGGGTGACGCTGCCGCCGATGGGCGTGGTAATAGCGCCGTTGTTGACGACCGCGCCGTGCATGTCGGTCACACGGTCCACTCCGCGGAGGAAGTCGCGGTCGGTCATGGAGCCGGCGGCGGCGAACAGGCCATTGACATTGACAACCGAGCCGTTGCCGAACACCACGCCCGCGGGGTTCACGATGTAGACGCGCCCGTTGGCGAAGAGCGAGCCATCGATGCGTGTGGGCGAGGCGCTCTGGATGCGGTTGAGGACACGGCTCATCGCGTCGGGCTGGATGAAGCGGACGCTCTCGTTCGCGCCGATGTTGAACGAGTTGTAGTTGATGATGCTGCGGTCGCCCGCGCGGATCACCGTGTTCGGGCCGCTGCGCTCGATGCGGACGTCGCCCCGCACGACCTGTGCGCCCTCAGGCCCCGCGAGGGCGGTCGCGCTGAGGACGGTGCCCGCCGCGGCGGCGAGGAGGGCGGAGGCGGTCCGCACGCCCGAGGGACGACTGCGCACAACACAACGGTTCTTCGTCGCCATGATTCGCATCCTTCTCAAGCCGCCCGTGTCCACCGGCGGCGATATGCTCGTTTCTTCAGCTCCCCGTTCCCTTTTCCCTGCTCTTCGCTGCCTAGTACTGCACCGTCACCAGGAAGTGTGCGCGATTGCTCCCGGACTTGACGCCGTTGGCGGGATCGTCCACGTCGTTGAGGGCGACACCCCACTCCAGGCGGGCCGTCACGTTGCGCTTGAACTGGTACTCGACGCCGAGCCCGGCGCCCACGAGCGTCTGCTCGTTCTCCCCCACTCGGGCGTGGGAGATGTCGGTGATCCCCGCATCCAAGAACGCTTTGAAGATCAGGTCCCAGTCGGTCCTGCCAAATGGTTCGCTCGGGGCGTACCGGAAGTTCCCTCCAAGCAGGCCCTGGAACGGACCGGGCTTGCCCTCCCATTCACCGGGCTTGCTCACACCCAGCCAATGCGGGTAGTGGAACCGGTACTCCATGCTCCCGACCAACGTGGTATCGCCCGCGGCCACGCTCTCGGGGTAGCCGCGGACGCTGAAGAAGCCGCCGGCGACGTCCTGTTCGTTGGGGATGAGACGTCCGTTGAAGACGTACTGGCCACGCAGGGAAAGGGCAACCTCGTGCGCGAGGCTGGTGGGCCCCCCGGTGCCCCGGCCCCAGTACACGTCGCTCAGGAGCGGCTCGATGTAGTGGGACTGGTCCACATTGAAGCGGAGGATCTTCCAGGACTCGTCCACGCCGTTACGGCCGAGGCGCTGCATATCCGTGGAATCCACGCTGGTGAACGATGGGCTCATGTACTCGAACGTGAGTGCGGCCGTGGTGCTCATGACATCAGTGATGCGGTCTGCACGCACGCCCACGTACGGGATCAGGAAGTTCTCCTGGCCCGATTCGGCGAACACCTCGTTGTCGACCTTGACGTTTTCCCAACGCAGACCGCCCACGAGGTCGACGAAGAACTGCTTCTGCTGGTAGACCGTCCACGCGGATTCCCCCCCCAAGTTGTACGTCTGGCCGCTGAATCGCTCGCCCGCAAGCCCCACATCGCTCGCCTCAAACTCGCTGTACGAGGCGTAGATGCGGGAACGCACGACGTCGCTCCGCAGCGGGAACTCGTAGCTGGCGTTCACCCCGAAGGCCTTCTGTACACCGGCCATGGTGAAGTCGAAACGGAAAACGTCGTCGCTCCCGGTGAGTTGGTTATTGACGATGCCGAACCGCTCGCGCCAGTCGCTGGTCTGTTCGGTGCCCGTATTGGAAAGCTGGGCGTAGACGTTCCAGGGGCGGTTCTCGGTGACGAGGTAGTCGAGGACGATCTCCTCTTCGCCCGCGCCCGGCGCGACGCTGGCGTCCACCCGCCGGCCCGGATGCCGGTTGAGGCGGAACAGGAAGTCGTCGCTGGCCGCGGAATTCATCAGACCGCCCGGCTGGACCGGGGACTGCTCTCGGATACGGGCGTGCACCTTGTCGTTGCTGTCCACGCGCGTGGTCGCGCCAGAATCGATCGCGCCTTGCAAGCGTTCACCGCTGGCGATCGTGCGGACCATCGCGACCTTGCCCGTCCAGACGACCAGGCGGAGATCGCCCTTCTGTCCGGCTCGCTTGTCCTCGCCCGTCTGGGGGTCGATGTCGTCGGGGTGGATCTGGACCGCGACGCTCGCGAGGCCCTGACGGTTGAGCTCCGCCACGACCGCCTTGGCGACCTGCGTGAGCGCCCCGGCCGAATACTTCGATGCGGACGCCTCGATGACGTCCCCGATCTTCATGGTGGTGACCGGAACGCCGTTGCCCGGCGCCACGTAACCCTCGGGGATAACGCCCAGCGTCACCACAGCGCCCGACACCTGCTCGATGGACGGGTGTTCGGGGTGCTCACTGCGGTATTCGAGCAGGAACCGCGAGACGCTGTAGAGTGGAGCTTCGGCGGACTCGCCGCTGTTAGGGCGCTCCACCCGCTGCTCAACGCCGGGCTGACCCGGGGTCACGGCGTTAATGTCGAAGGGTCGCCCGCCGGATGCGTCCTGCGCGGACGCACTCGCGGCCAGCCCGACAACCGCCAGAAGTCCCCATGCGCCGAGCCGCGATGCTGAAGTCGTGTCCATGGTCCGCTTCATCCGCTTCCTTCCTGTCGGGTGGGCCTGCTGCAAAGGCCCGGTTGTTGTGCCGCAAGTACGCGGCGAGGTCCCTCCCGTTCGCAGATAGGAAGGGTAGCGCGACGGGCTTGCAGCCTCACAGCAACGGAGAGTCCAAGAACTTCGTTTTCCGTGAACGGTCACTTATCCGGGAACAGCGCGGGCTGGTGCGCCAGCGCATCGCGCAATTCCTGCTCAGGCGCCGTTGCTCGGGCCCCTGCCGCCGCTGTGAACGCAATTCGGAATCCCACATCCGCAAAGCCGGACGCTGCACGCAATGGGTCGATTGATTGTGGCTCTAAGGTCGGATAACCAATCGACAGTGCGGAACCACCAATGACTTTCAGTCCGGCCGCCCTTAGTGCTTCTGCCTCGGGGTTGATTCCATCTACGAGCCCATGGGGGTCGTCCACCACGAACTCCGCGACGTTACCGACAAGGTTCTCAAAAGGACCTCTCGCCTGATGCCCTGTAAACCAAAGTTCTTTGTCATCAATACTTACGGCTGGTGACGTGTCGTCCACAGTCATCGTTCGCTGTGAATTCGATGCTCTAAAGATGTCGGTTGACGGGGGCGCAACTCCGGCGTCGGCGCCTTTGGACCGCACCCATTCAGCCTGTGCGGCAAATTGAGCGTCCCTGAGGTTGCCCGCTGCAGGGTCACATCCGTCCGCGGCTGTTTTCCATTCCTGAACGGACGCAAGGCGGCAGCCCATCGCCGCAGCGAGCGTTGCCGCTCCCTGGGGAGAAATCGATTGCATCGGGGCGTCAGCCGACACGATCGACGGGACCACGCCGGGGGCAACCCGCTTCCCCGATTCAGCCTTCGAGCTGACGCGTTGCCAACCTCCAGCGGGGTTTGATTCAGGGGGGCGGACTTCCCATCCCTTCCCCGGAACTTTCGTCCATCCCCAGGTGCGTACGCCGAGTCTTGGATCAGATGCGTCAAGGCGGTAATCCGGGAGGGCGGTGCGCAGGACCTCGCTCCACTTGGGGGAGCGCGATACCTCGCCGGCCTGCGCGACGGAGAACTCGGTCGTGGCAAGGTAGGAAACCGGTTGCGATGCCACGGTCGCTGTCGACCCATTTGCCGGCGCGAAGGATGCGGTTGTCCCGTCTGGACTGGTGTAGGTGATCACTCCTCCGTCGCCCTGTGTCAGCGTCCAACCCAATGAGCCGGGGCCGAGCGTCGCCAACGATGGATACGCATCCGGTGAGGCGACGCGGCGTGCCGCATCCGCGAGCGCGGCGATGCCTGGGTGGTGAACCTGCAGCTCCGGCCAGAGCCTGGTGTCAGCCGCATGGTCTTGCACGAATTCGCGCGCGGCGGACTGGATCGCAGATGCATTGCCCTTCGCTATTCCGTCGATCAGGCGTGCCCGCGCGATGGAAAACTGCGCCCATTCAGGGAGAGAAGCCAAGTCCGACTGGGCCACACCCACGCTGTCCATCTCGGCCATCGCCGCGTTCAGGTCACTCTCCGTTCGGACCGCCCGCTGGACGCCCGCCTTCCACATGGCGACGGCGTCCGTGTCGATATCGTGTTGCACGCTCGCCCTCGCTGATACATCGGGCATGACAGCGATCGCGGGCCCGATGACGTTCTTCCTCGTGTGCGCGAGCGTCGCAAAGTCCGACGCGGACGCGGGCCAGCCCTGCTCGCTCAGGCGTTGCCAGGCGGTGCGTACCTCGCTGATGCGTGAGCCCGGGGCGTCTGCGGCGACGCCGATAGCCGCGAGGAGGGCGCCCGGAGATTCCAGCGCGGCAACTCGCTCGAGTTCTCGTGCCCGGCCCTCCACCGGGGACACTGCGGCGCCCACATCCGGCGTCGCCGCCGCCGCGTGCAACTGCTGAGACCACGCGCGGACCGACTGTCCGTTGTGTTCCTCGCTCAGGAGCTTGCCTTGGCGGAGTGCTGCATCAAGGCTGGTCGCTGCATCAATGGCGGACCGGGCTGCATCGGGCCAGGGGTCGCGTCCGGCGTTTGAGCCGGCCTGGCGCATGGCCTCCTCCTGGTGAAGATCGCGGGCGGCGCGGAGCGCGTTGACGTCGATCGGGGCGGTTGCGGGTATCTCAAACCCGTACGCACGCGCGATCTCGGCCGCTGCATTCATGATTTCGGCCCGGATGCTCGTCAATTCGCGCTCGGCGTGCGCCATGCCTTCCCGCGGGCCGATCTTCAGCACCCGGCTCGCCCAAGCCTCCCGTGCGTGTGGTGGGAGCCCGGCGGGCGGCGCTGCGGACTGCTCCTTGAGGAATGCAAGGACCCTTCCCGCGGCCTCTCCGCGCCGGGCATCCACTTCCCGCCTGAGCGTGTTCGCGTCATCGACAATGGCTGTGATGGGCTTGTTGGTGCCGAACTGCTCGCGGAGCACCACGGCACGCGAGGACAGGTCATCGGGCGCGGGGAGGTGCTGGTCACGCAATTCATCCGCCAGCGCGGCGATGCGTGAGTCGATTTCAGAGAGCTTCTCCGGAAGAATTTCGCGGGAATTGGTGCTGGAATCGGCCGCGGAGGGCTGACCGGAATCGGTCGGCTCGCTCGGCGCTCCATCTTGGAGCACGAGGGGGCGCGGCGTGGCAGGAGACTCGGCCCGACTTGTCGGCTGCTTTGCTCGGGAAACGATCAGCCAGGTCGCCACCACGGCGAGGAGTACGGCGGCCACCATGCACAACACCAGGCCGGTACGGCGGGACGGACGCCGATCGCTGGAAGATCGGCGCGCTCCGCGGGAACCGCTCGAAACCCCGCGGAAAAGCTGCGCCGCCGCCTTGCGTGAGTCCTCACCCGGCTCTTCGCCCGAGAGTGTGCTGAGCGCGGTATGAGTCTCATCGGCGCGGAGCACGATGAGAGACGGCGCATCCGGGCCCCCGAGAAAGATGTCGATGTACGCGGCGCGGTCACGGGCCATGACGAGCAGCGCTCGGCTGTCCTGAACAAGACGCTGCGCGAACGCGCCCCACGAGCGGATGGCCCGGACACCCTCAAGCACCTTGGGCACCCGCAGGTGGGTTGCGCCTTGCTGCACGGCGTGGATGAGCGCGGCGCACTGGTCTTCCCGCGATCGCCGTCCCGGCCACGGAGAACCGGAAAGCGCCGCGAGGAGTTGCTCATCCGTCTCGCTGGGCCTTGCTGCGCCTACCAGCAGGGCGAGTGTGTCCTCCACCTGGTGCTGCGCCTCGCCGATGGAAAGCCGTACCAGCTCCGCGGAGTTTGTCTCCCGGCACATCTTCTCGACGGCGACCAGTCGCGGGAGCACCTGCTCGGCAACCCACGAGACGGCTGCGGACTCGATGCACGCGAGCACCATCATGGGGCCGGAGCGGCCCGATGCGTCGCGGCTCATCCAGACTCGACCGACCGCGCCTGCCGTGCGGGGCTGGGCTTCGTCGGGGGCTGGGAGCCAAAGGATGTCGTGGGTGAGGCCATCCACCCGGTGGGCCTCTGGTACTTTGTCCCACACACCGCGTGCGGCAGCCAGGGAGACCGCGTGCTCGAACAGGACCCGCCTCGCCATATGGGCTGTTGCGTTGATGCGGCCAAACTGGTCGATGGCGTTGGGCCAGCCCGGGTGCCGCCCCATGGCGGTGACCACAACGGGGTGAGCGGCCTGCAGGGAACGGGGTTGAGCGGGGGGGGGTGGCACGGGCGGTGTCGTTCGTCGGCTCCGGGTGGTCAAATCATATTGGCGCGCACGGAATACAAGGGCCGCCCGCACCCGCGTCGCTGTTCAACGACTACCGCGTGCTGCTGCGCCGCTATGCAACGCCCAGGTAGGCCTTGCGGACCTGGTCGCTCACGGCGAGTTCCTTCGCGTCGCCTTCCATGACGATACGGCCGACTTCCAGGACATAGGCGCGGTGCGCGACCTTCAGGGCCATGTGGGCGTTCTGTTCAACGAGGAGGATCGTGGTCCCGGCGGCGTTAATCTCGCGGATGATGCTGAAAATAGTCTGCACGATCTGCGGCGCAAGGCCCAGGCTGGGCTCGTCCAACAGCAGCAGCTTGGGACGGGCCATCAGTGCGCGGGCCATGGCGAGCATCTGCTGCTCGCCGCCACTGAGGGTGCCGGCGGTCTGGGTCAGGCGCTCGCGAAGGCGGGGGAAGAGGCTCAGTGCCTTCTCCCGGTCCTTCGCGATCTCGGCGTGGTCATGGCGGGTGTACGCGCCGAGTTCCAGGTTCTCCGCCACGGTCATCGCGGGGAAGACGCCGCGTCCTTCTGGGGACTGCGCCAGGCCCATGCGGACAATCTGGTGGGGCTGCACCCGCGTGATGTTCTGTCCCTCGTACGAAATGGCGCCGCTGGCGGGGCGGACTATCCCGGAGATCGTACGGAGCGTGGTGCTCTTGCCCGCGCCGTTGCAGCCGATGAGCGTGACGATCTCGCCGCGGGCGACCCTGAGCGATACCCCGTGCAGCGCCTCGATGGAGCCGTACTTGACGGTGATGTTGGTCACTTCAAGCATGGGCCCCCTCGCTCACCCCGAGGTACGCCTCGACCACCTTCGGGTCTGCCTGAACTTCCTTGGGCGTGCCGATGCTTATCACCTGACCGTGGTCCAGCACGGTGATAGCCTCACAGATGTCCATCACGAGCCCCATGTCGTGCTCGATGAGCAGGATGGAGACATGAAACTCCTCTCGCACGCGGCGGATGAGCCTGCGGAGCTCGACCTTTTCCTGCGGGTTCATGCCCGCGGCGGGCTCGTCGAGGAGGAGGACCTTGGGGCTGGTCGCGAGGGCGCGGGCGATTTCGAGGCGGCGCTGGTCGCCGTACGGCAGGTTCTTGGCTTGCTCCTCCTCGCGGTCCGCGAGGTCAAAGAGCGCGAGGAATTCGCGGGCTCGGACCGCCATCGCGAGTTCTTCCCCGCGCGAGTACGCGGTGCCCGCGACACACCCGGCCATCGTCTGCCGCGTGCGGACGTGGCTTGCGAGCATGACGTTGTCGAGGACCGAAAGCTCGCCGAAGAGACGGATGTTCTGGAATGTGCGGGCCATTCCCAGGCTTGCGATAGTGCTGGGGCGCAGGCCTGTGACTTCCTCGCCCGCCAGCACGACGCTGCCCATATCGGGCTTGTAGACGCCGGTCAGCAGGTTGAACACGGTGGTCTTTCCCGCGCCATTGGGGCCGATGAGACCGCGGAGGGCGCCCACCGGGAGCTCGAGCGAGAAGTCCTGAACGGCCTTGAGCCCGCCAAAGGACTTGAACACGTTGCGGACGTGCAACGCCGGCGTGGCAGCTTCAGGCACGGGGCACCCCCTTGGAGCGTGAGAAGAGGCCGCGCACAGACCTCCAGAGCGCAGGGTCCCACACTTCCCGAACTCCCAGAAGCCCCTGCGGCCGGAAGATCATCATCAGGATGAGCGCGAGCGCCCAGATCACCATGCGGTATTGGTCCAGACTCCGGAGCCATTCCGGGAGCAGGGTGACGATGACCGCCGCGATGGTGGCGCCGGAGACTGACCCGAGCCCGCCCAGGACGACCATGATCACGATGTCGAAGGATCGAGAGAACCCGATCTCGTTCGGGTTCATCGACTTGAAGTGCGCGTACAGGCCGCCCGCGAGCCCAGCGAAGAATGCGGCGATCATGAACGCGCGGACCTTGTAGCGTGTGGTGTCCACTCCCATCGCTTCGCTGGCAATTTCGTCTTCGCGGATGGAAAGGAACGCACGCCCAAAGGTGCTCCGCTTCAGGCGGTATGCAACAACGAGGGTGACACACGCGAAGAGTCCAACCCAGAAAAGGCTGGTGTAGTCCGGCGTGGCGGAGAATCCGAGCGAGCCGCCGACGCGGGGCATGACCTGCCACCAGTGGGCGTCGCTCACCGCCTTCCAGTATGTCTCGGTGGCGCCGGTGGATTCATTCACGCGCGAGAGCTGGTACGCGAGGATCTTCTCCACACCGGCCGGGTGGGGCAGCCCGGGGTGTACCTGATCCCACGAGATCATCTGGGGCTTGAGGACGTTCCCGGTGCGCTGGATGACGACGCGCACAATCTCGCCGAAGCCCAGCGTCACAATCGCCAGGTAATCCCCCCGCAGGCGGAGGGAGGGCAGGCCCACCACATACCCCACACCCGCCGCCACCAGGCCGCCCGTGATGACGGCGGTCACGAACAACCAGTCACCAGTACCGAACCACGTCAGCGTGGCGGCGTCCACGTCCAGCGTGGTGCCCGAGAGGACGCTGCCGTGAGTGCTGCCGTTTCCGAACGCGGCGACGCTGCCGTAGTAGGTAATCGACCCTGCGACATACCCGCCCACGCCAAGGAACCCCGCGTGCCCGATCGAGAACTGACCGGTGAACCCGTTCACGATCGTGAGCGACACCGCGAGCATGATGTTGATGCCCACGCTCATGACGAGCCCGGCGTCGTAGTCCGTCAGGTTCGGACGCAGAAGGAACTGGAGCGCGAAGGCAAGCGCCAGCGAGGCGAGAAAGGGCACAACAGCGCGGGTGTACACACGGCCGGCGCTCCCGGCACGGAGTGGTTCGATGCGGGGTTTGTCGAAGCGGGTGGGCATCCGTCAGACCTTCTCCACCGATGCCTTGCCCAGGATGCCGCTGGGTTTGAACAGCAGCACCAGGACGAGGATGAGGAAAACGTACACGTCGGTGTAACCGGGGTGGAGGTAGGCGGCGCCGAAGTTCTCGACCGCCGCAATGGCGAGCGCGCCCAGCACCGCACCTCGCACATTCCCGATGCCGCCCACCACCGCCGCGACAAAGGCCTTGAGCCCCAACAGCGCCCACCCGGTATCGGCGGGCTGGGTAACGGTTTGATAGCGGAGGGCGTAGAGGAACCCTCCCGCGCCCGCGAGGGACGCCCCGAGAACAAACGTGAATGAAATGATGCGGTCCACGGGCACGCCCATGAGCGAGGCAATGCGGGTGTCGTGGCTCACGGCACGCATGCCACGCCCCACCTTCGTGTGGAACACGAGCCACTCCAGCGTGATCATCAGGACCAGGGCCGTGCCGACAATGGCGACATCGAGCAAGCGAATGGAAACCGCGCCGACGTGGAGCAGGATGCTCTTGTCGACCGTTTCGCCCGCCGCGGTCAGCACCTGAGAACTCTGGGTGATGAGGCGGGGCACAGGGTGCGGTTCAGTCCCGAACAGGAAGGGCAGTTGGCCGGCGTTTTGGAGGAAAAGGGAGACACCGATAGCGGTGATGAGGACGTTGAGACGAGGCGCTCGCCTCAGAGGTCGGTATGCGAGTCGTTCAACGGCGAACGCCACCAGCCCGCACAGGGACATCGCCAAAAGCAGGACGAGCGGCCCGAAGTACCACGCGGCCGTGGTGCCGGGATCCAGCCGTCCAACAACTTTTCCCCCCAGAACGGCCGTGATGAGAGCCCCCAGCACGACCACATCGCTGTGCGCGAAGTTGATGAACTTCAGGATGCCATAGACCATCGTGTAGCCCAGCGCGATGAGCGCGTACAGGCAGCCGATGGTGATGCTGTCCTTGATGGTCTGGAGAAGGACTTCCATGCGCGAGCGGCAAAGGTAGCGCTTACAGAACGTCGCCACCGGCACCCTCTAGTCATTGCCGGGCACTTCCTGCCATTCATCCTCATACCACGTCAGGGAGAATGCCTCGCGGTCGTTTTCCCAGTTTGCCTGCGGACGGTTGATGAGTTTGTCAGACTTCGGTCCGACGGTGTGGACCTCGCCCTGAATGCCAAATGTGATTTCGTACTTGCTGCCATTGGTCAGCGAAATCGTACTGCACTTGCCGAGTGTTCCCTGGCCGTTCTTGCCGCGCAGCCATGCGTTGCCGGGGGTGTTGATGAACGCTTTGTCCGAACCCCAAGCCGTGCAGGCGAAGTCGCCATGCTTCTCGACCTTGACAAGTACCCTCTTGGTCTTTGGCTTCTTCGGCTCTGCGGCGATACCCCCCGACCCGGAGGACTGGCCGTTTCCGCCGGACCCCTGGGCGCCTTGTGTCCCCTGACCCCCTTGCGAGGCGCGCCTGATTGCCTCCAGTTGCTTTTCAAGCTCCTGCTGGATGGTCGTGCCTCCGGACGGCGATTGGGGCGTGGACGGGGTGGAATCAGCGCGCTCCCCAGACTGCCGCTGGACTGCTGCTTCGCGCCGCGCCGCACTTTGTTGCGCCCTAATCCTCGCCGCGGCCTGCTTGCCGCCCTCTGCTTCGGCCTCCAACTGTTCGGCCTTCTCACGAAGACGTTGAGACTCTTTCCGTGCGTCGGACGCCTCTCGCTCGAATCGCTCCTGGTCACGCCGAAAGTCCTTGGCAATGTTCTCTGCCGTCACTCGAACGAGATCGTTGTCCGCCCTTTCAGCCTGGCGGTCGTAATTTTCCGCAGACTCACGTGCGTCATCCGCACGCCGGTCTGCTCTTTCCGCGTCGTCCTCAGCTTCCTTCGCCTGATCCTGGAGTTCTTCCGCTTTGGCGGAGAGCTCTGCGACCCTCGCTTCTTCCGCTGAAGCCTGCGCGCCGTCCTGCGAATCGCTGGGGCTGACCTGTACATTCTGCGGCGGCGAGTATTGCACCTGCGAGGTCGCTCGAGCGGGCTGCGTGTAGGTCGCGTCGTTCGGGCGAGCTAATCGTGTATTGGCCTGCGGAGTTGTCGCGACCATCAGCCACTGGCTGTTCGGACCGAACGCAATGCAGTTGATGACGCGGCCTGCCTCTACCGCCTTGTTGCGGGCGGTGGAGAACTCGGGGTCTACGGCTGACCACATCACGCCGTTGTCGAGGTCGATCTGCCAGGCGCCACGCGCATCGAGCCGCAGCGCGGCGATGTGCATGCCGGCCTCGACCAGGCGCCCCTGGCTCGCCAGATAGCGCTGCGCGACCTCGTGCTCCGAGCCCGGCGGTCCGGAGAGCCGCGGCAGCTCCGGCGGGATGTGCCGCGACTCGCTGTCGAACAGCTCGCCGCGAGAATTCAGCAGTCCGTTCGTGCCCCAGCGCGCGGCCGCGATCTGCTCGGTGACCATCACCTGCAGGCCGCGCGGCCAGGCGCGCGCGACCGTCGCGGTATCGACCCAGGGGAGCGACTCGATCGCGTGGCGTACCGCCGGCAGGTTCACCGACACCAGGCCGGCGCCGCGCAGCTGGCGCTTGACGGCCTGCTCGACGTCGAGCGGCGAGACACGCTGGAAGCGGCCCTGCACCACCACGCGCTGGATCGGCTGGTCGAGCGCCCAGCCGACCGCTGCGGCCACGGCGAGCAAGCCGCCGAGACTCGCCACCGACACCGCCAGCGCGCGCCAGTCGATCGCCGGCAGGCGCCAGCGGCGTGGCTCCTGCCTGCGTCGGTTCCTGCGCTTGTCGATGCCGAACATCGTGCCGCTCCTCAGGCCAGCCGCTCGCGCGCGAACGAGGTCTCGAGCACCGCCCAGGCGAGCTGCTCGAAGTCGATGCCGAGCGCGCGCGCCGCCATCGGCACGAGGCTGTGGTCGGTCATGCCCGGCACGGTGTTGATCTCGAGCA
>CALLYM010000108.1 GCA_937858155.1 uncultured Phycisphaerales bacterium
AGTCTAAGGTCGGCCATCGCGGCTTCCTTTCGGGGACTCACCTGATCTTCGGGTGAGGAGTGGCGAATCTTGAGTGGCGATTTGGCGCACGGTCTCCGTAGTTGCGGGCCTCGTGCCCGCTCGGCGCCATGCGCCCAACCGAATCCCATTGATCGGTCAGCGCAGGCGAACCTGACGGCTTGTGTTGAGATAAGGATCGTCCGTCCCAAACGACAACCACAGCAACTGGTAGCTCCCGGTGGCCTCGAGTGGTGGATCGAACCAAATCTCGAATTCCGCGCTCTCGCCGGGCGCGAGCGGACTCATCGACTCACACCCGGAGAGCTCGATTTTCTGGGCAAACGAAGGCTTGCTGCTGCCCGCGAACGGCGTCGTGGGGAGTGGCTGGAACACCTGGATGAACGGCCGGCAGTAATCCGAGGAAAGTAACGGCGCGTCGCCCTGATTCGTCAGTCGAAGCTCGTACGAGTAGCTCTGCGGAAGCTCGAAGTGGACGACGCCCAGCTGGGGCAAGATGCTCGCCGACAGTCAGACGCTCATCGCCCTCGCCCCGCCGACTCGTGCAGTTGGGCCTGCCGACGAGAAGAACCCGGAGGGCACGCCATGAACCTAGTGCAACCACGCCGCGACCAATCCAATCACTCCGCCGCCCAGCACGAGCCACGCGGAGTTGACCCTGAAGCGCAGCAGCAAGGCCGCGCTGGTCAGCGCGAGCGCGAGCGTCATCCAATCCACAACTGCCTCGCGGGCGAGTAGCACCGCGACGGCGGCCATCAGTCCTAGCGAACCAACGTTGAGTCCGTCGAGCACCGGGGCGAACCATCGCGAGGCCCTCAGGCGGGGCAGCACCAGCCCGGCGAGCGCAACGAAGACAAAGGCGGGCAGGAAAATGCCCACCGTGGCGACGGCCGCGCCGCTCCAGCCGCCCAACAGGAACCCGATGAACGTCGCGGTGGTGAAGACCGGCCCGGGCGTCACCTGCCCGACGGCAACGGCGTCGAGCAGTTGCTGCTCGGTGAGCCAGTGCAGCCGGTCTACCAGATCGGCCTTGAGAAAGGCCAGCAGCACGTACCCGCTGCCGAAGAGCACCGACCCGACCTTGACAAAGAACAGGAAGAGCGCCAGCGGCGAGAAGGGGGCCGCGATGACCGCGCCGGTTCCGGCTATTCCAGCCGCTCCGCTTGCCGCGCCAATCCCCCAGCCCAGCCCGAGCCCCGGCACGCCGATGGACTTCACGGCTGTTCCCGGTTGCACGGGAGGCCGCCGAACCATGTTCAGGACCAGCCCCAGCACCCCGGCCCCGGCGAGCACGAGCAGTTCGTGAACACCCAGCATACTGGCGGCGACGGACAGGACGCCCACGGCGATCAGGCCCGCGTCCTTGCACGCCGAGCGGGCCAATCTCCACACGGCCTGCGCGATCACCGCGATAATGACGGGCTTCACGCCCATGAGCAGCCCCTGGACCTGCGGGAGCGTGCCGTACGCGACATACGCCCAGCCGATGGCCGCGACGATGAGCGTGGCGGGCACGATGAAGCAGACCCCCGCGACCAGGAGCCCGCCCCACCCGGCCCGGGCGTACCCGATGTGGATCGCCAGTTCGGTCGAGTTGGGCCCGGGGATGATGTTGACGATCCCCAGCGTGTCGGTGAACTCTTCGGGGGTCAGCCACTTACGCCGCGTGACGACCTCGTCCTCCATCATGGCGATGTGGGCGGCGGGCCCGCCGAACGCGGTGGCCCCGAGGCGCAGGAACAGGGCCGCCAGTTCACGCAGGCGACGGGACCGCTCGGCGGCATTGAGGGAAAGGTCAACGTCGGACATCGCGGTGACTGTACGCGATGGCGTCCGTGCGCTGTGCTTGAGCACGCAAGACCAAGCCCTGCGGACGAACACGCGATCTCGGCGTTAGGCCGCAACGGTAGCGGTCACGGTCTCCCCCCACGGCCCCGGCTCGCCGCTGGCGGAGACCAGCCGCACAAATCCGATCGTGCCGTCGCCGCAGTCGCCGATGCGTCGATCCGCGTCATCGGTTCTCGGCCCTCGCTCACGGCGGATTGTCATCTCGACGCTACGGGCAGCAGCAGCACAGTTCCCCTGGCGAGCCCCATCGCGTCGATGTGGCCGGTGACCAACCCCTCTGACCCGTCCACCAGGGCGTGGGCGTGGACGGCGGTGCCGTGGTGTGTGAGCACGCCCTGCGAATCTCGGGCGTACACGCCGACGACTCGCGCGCGGATCGGCAGCGGGAAGGAGCTCTTCCACGGCTGGTTGCCTGTGGCAGCCTCACCTCCGCTGTGGGGGCAGAAGCCGTTGATGACGTGCATATCGAGGGTCGAGAACGCTCCTTCCAGGCGGAAAGGGAAGGGTGCGTCGGGGTCGATGCCGTGCTCGCGCGCGGCCCGCTCGATGGCGGCTTCCAACGCCCCCGCGGCGAGCGGCTCCTCGAGCGTGACGGACGTCCACCTGTCAACGCGGAACCCCACCAGCAGCGTGGCGAAGGCGTCGGGCGCGGGGGCGGGACCGACGGTGGCGGGGTGCCCATCCATGACGCGGCTGACCCACACCTCACCGCCCGTGATGGTGATCTCCCCGTCCAGGCCGGCCATCGCGCCGACCGCGAACAGGCCCGCCCGCTCGTTTGCGCTGGCGAGGTTCACACGCGGCTCGGTCTGCCCCTCGCGCATGACGGGCCGCATGGCCCCGGCCTGCACGGCGGGCGTAACCCGAGCGGGCGCAGCGGCGGTGGCGGGTCGAGTGCTTTCGGTTCCCGCGCATCCGGCGAGCAGACCAACAACGACGGTGGAGAGAACGGCGACGATCCGGTGCGGCTGGGTGTGCATCGTGGTGATTGTATCTGGAGCGTTCGCATTCGCCTTGCCGACCGCTCACCGCTCGATCGGCTACCTGCCCGCTTCACTCTTCAACTTCTCGGCGATGTCGTTGGCCTCGGGCACGCCATCGGGATACACGCGGCACCCCATGCTGGGCGTGGCGGGAGCGAGCAATCCGAAAAGATCGCGGCCATCGACCAGCACCGTGGGCGTTGGCCAGCCGCGCCGCGGGTCGCTCGCGGGCAGTTGCTCCTGGTTGGTGTCCTTGAAGGTCCACCCCTCGCCGATCGAGCCGAGCGCGGCCCGGAGATTGTCGCGCAGCGCGGGTGTGTTGGGACAGCCGGGAAAACCGAGGAGTTCGATGCTTGGCTGGGCGGCGTGCATGGCAAGTGGCTTCGTGGACGGGCCGGGCGTCGCAGTGCACCCTGCGAGCACCCCAAGTAGAGCGGTGGCGGCGCAGACGGCGAAGGTGCGACAAGGCTTCAACATGCAACACTTTATGTCGGGGCGAGCCAAAGTGTACTGCGCCTCCCCAACGCACTGGTCGTCTCGCCATCGCGTCGCGCGACGAAGTGGGTCCGCTGCCCGCCCTGTGGTGACCCGGAGGAGAGCACGGCCGGTCCGTCGCAGACACTCGGCACGTAGGGGAGCGAGTTGAAGTCTGTCGAGGCCACTCATACATCGCTACAGGCACTGCGCCAGCGTCATGTTTCCGTCATCTCCCCGGGCGCGAGCCCCCAATGATCGACCAGAGCCATGCGCATCCTCATCGTCGAAGATTCCGCCGTTCTCCGCGACTCGCTGGCCCAGGGTCTGCGCGAGGCCGGGTACGCTGTGGACGCGGTCGCCGATGGCAAGCGCGGCCTGATCTACGCCCAGACCACCGACTACGACGTGATCGTGCTGGACTGGATGCTGCCGGAGATGGACGGACTAACGGTGCTCGCCAAGATACGCGAGAAACGCATCCCCGCGGCAATCCTCATGCTCACCGCCAAGGACACGCTCGACGACAAGGTGCGCGGCCTGACCACGGGGGCCGATGACTATCTCGTCAAGCCCTTCGCGTTCAAGGAACTCCTGGCACGGGTGCAGGCCCTCACGCGACGCAGGCACGGGGAGCGATCCCCGGTGGTGCGGATCGGGCCGCTCACGATCGACACGTCGGCGAAGACGGCGCACGTGGCGCGGGGCCACGGCGCAGCGGTCGCGCTCGACCTCTCGCCCCGCGAGTACGGGTTGCTCGCGTACCTCGCGGCCCATGCCGGAAAGCCCGTGCCCCGCGCGGAACTGGAAGAACACCTCTACGACGATCGCTCGCAGGTCTTCTCCAACGCGATCGACTCGGCGGTGGCGGCCCTGCGCGGCAAACTCGACGCGGCGGGGTGTCCGGCCATCATCCACACGAGAAGAAAGGTTGGGTACGTGTTGAAAGAGGGCACGCCATGACCAGCATCCGTCGCCGCACGGCCATGCTGGTGGCCCTGAGCATGGCCGTGCTGCTGGTCGTCGGCGGCGTCGTGCTGCTGGTCGTGCTGCGCCGGGCCATGACCGCGCAGTTCGACGATGCGCTCGTTGCACGGGCCGCTGCGCTGCAATCACTCACGCGATTCGACGGAACCAAGGTCGAGATGGACTTCGCGGGCGAGGCCATGCCTCGCTACGCCCGGCGCGCGGATGCCGAGTTCTTTGTCGCGTGGGTGCGGGCGGGGTCGGGCTGGCTCGCGCTCGAACGCTCCGAATCGCTACGCGAGGGCCCGTGGCCCCCGGCGGCGATGCGCGATGATTCCGTGGGCATCCGCGACGTGATTCTGCCCGGTGGCTCGCCGGGCCGCGCGGTGCTGATCGAGTTTGTCGCCCCACGCGAGCTTGACGAGGGGAGCGACCGTCGCGGCGAAGCACCGACCGAAACCGCTCCGGCCTCACCCGCGCTCGATCCACCATCCGCGCACGCCGTCCGCCTGCTTGTCGCGCTCCCGCGAGCGCCGCTGGACCGCACGCTCTCGCTCGTCGGGTGGTGCATCGCGGGCGTGGGCGGGGCGCTCGCGCTGGCGAGCATCATCGCATCCCGCTGGGCCGTCGGGCGCGGGCTCGTCCCGCTGGGCGACCTCTCCCGGCGCGTGCAGTCGCTCGACGCGGACACCCTCAGCGCTCGGTTCGAGCCCGCCGGTCTGCCCGCCGAACTCCGCCCAATTGCCGAACAACTTTCGGGCCTGCTGGCCCGGCTCCAAGACGCGTTCGAGCGCGAGAAACGCTTCAGCGCCGCGGCCAGCCACGAACTCCGCACGCCCATCGCGGAACTGCGGATGCTCCTTGAAGTCGCCTCAAGTCAGCCCCGCACCGGCGAGGAATGGTTGCGCACGGCCGAGACCTCGCTGGGGGTGCTGGCCCGCGCGCAATCGCTCTGCGAGACGTTGCTGCGCCTGTCACGCGCCGGCGCGGCCCACCCCGCGCCCGGCGCGGAGGCACGCACCCAAGTCGGTCCTGTTCTTACGGAGCAAGCCGCCCGCGCCATCGCCATGCACGGCGGCGATGCCCGTCTTGTGCGCATCGACGCGGATGAGACGCTTGTGGCCCGCGTCGAGAGCGCCACGCTCGCGGCCATCGTCGGCAACCTGCTCGACAACGCTCTGCGCCACGGCGACGTCGCGCCGGATGATCCGGTGATCGTCCGCGCGCATTTGGTTGCGGACGGGGTTCGCATCGATATCACCAACTCGGCCCCGGCTCTCACGAACGAAGACCTCGCACACCTCTTCGAGCCGTTCTGGCGCAAGGACGCTTCTCGCCACGACCAACGCGGCTTCGGCCTGGGCCTCGCCGTCGCCCGTACGCTCACGAGAGCCAGCGGCGGAGAGATTGCTGTGCGACACGACAGTGCGCGAGCAGTCAAGTTTTCAATATCGCTTCTCCCATCGGATGGACGCCGATGATGTGCCGGCAACACCTCTTGAAAGCGTCACCATCTCCCCTAGGGATGTCGCGATAGATTGCTGTCGACAGATCTCATGAAGCTGTTTGGCGACCTCACAATTGCGGTAGTTCGCAACGAGGCCGCCTTGCGTCCGCCAACTCCCGCCAGCGCCGGCGCTGCTCGCACCAGTCCGAGGCGGCACACACCGTGCGCAGTTCGTGCTCGCTGACTGCATCACGCTCTCGCGCAACGCGGGGCAGGAACAGCAACTCCTCCTGGATGTCCGGAGCCAGGCACAGCAGGTCCATGATCTGGCTGATCCGAGCCCGCGTGACCTGGCCGAGGCGGGCAAGATCGGCGTGGGATTCGACCTCGCCCATCCGAACCAACTCCGCAAACCGGATCGCCAGCGCCATCAGGCGGGCGACACGGGGAACGCGGCCCGCTTCAACGGGCGGCGCGGCGGGCTCCACGCCGACGTTGACCTGTTTCCGGCCCGCCGTCCCCCGCGTGAAATGCACCGGGAACTCGATCGTGACGTCGTGCATGTTTTTCATGCGACCTCCTCGTGCTCAACGGGTGCCTGGCCGAGCGTGCGCAGCCCGGCAGGATGGAACGTGATCGACACCGTCTTCTTTGCACCGTCGTAGTCCACCCGCTTGACGAGGTTCGCCAGCACGGCCGCCTGTTCCCGCGGGTAGAGCACGTCCCACGACGCGGCGAACTCGCGAAGCGAGGCCGCGACGTCGGCCTGGGTGATCGACTCGTTCTCGATCTGTTCCGCCTCGGCGCGAAGAACCCGTGTCCGCTCGCTGGCCGTCGCCAGGCGTTCGTGGAGGTCGGCCAGCCGGGCGGCGGCGTTGGCGTCCGTGCCTGCGGCCATCGCGGCCTTGCGGATGTCGCCCTCAATCTTCTGGATCTCACGCGTGCTCGCCGTGTGGTCCTTGTCGATCTGGGCGCTCCGAGAGCGGATGCCGCTCTGCAACTGGCGGAATGCCGCCGCGACCAACGCGTCATCGCCACCGATGTGCTTGATCCGGTCGACTACCAACCTTTCAATCTGCTCGGCGGGCAGGGAGCCCGAAGGGCACGCGTGCCAGCCCTGTTTCTGGGCGACGTAGCAGACGTAGTAGCGGTACGCGGCCTTCCCGTCTTTGACGCTGTAGGTGTGGCCCATCGCGTGCCCGCACGGCCCGCAGTGGATCAGCCCCTTGAGCAGCGCGCCGTGCTGGTTGCGGACGTGCATGCCGCCGGTGCGGCCGTTGTGCTTGATCGTCTGGAAGACCTGCTGCCAAAGCCGCTCGTCGACGATGGCCGCGTGTTCGCCGGCGAACAGCTCCTTCTTGTGCTTGACCTTGCCCACATAGGCCGGGTTGGTGAGGAGGTTGATCAACAGGTGCTTGTCCCACACGCGACCGCCGACCGCCGTGCCCTTGCGGGTCGTCCAGCGCTTGCTCGTGCTGCCGCGGGCGTTGAGGATCTGGGCCACCTTGGTGAGCGAGCGGTGCTCCAGATACAGGTGGTAGACCTCGCGGACGAGTTCCGCCTCCGCCGCGTTGACCACGAGCTTGCTCCCGCCCGCGGGCTGGGGCGCGAGGTCGTACCCCAGGATCGGCTTGCCGCCGAACCACTTGCCCTTGCGCTTGGACGCCGCGATCTTGTCGCGGGTGCGCTCGGAGATGATCTCGCGCTCGAACTGGGCGAACGAGAGCAGGATGTTCAGCGTGAGCCGCCCCATCGACTGCGTGGTGTTGAACTGCTGCGTCACAGACACGAACGACACGCGGTGCTTCTCGAAGACCGCCATCATGCGGGCAAAGTCCAAGAGCGATCGCGACAGGCGGTCGACCTTGTACACCACGACGCAATCAACCTTGCCGGCCTCGATGTCCGCCATGAGCCGCTGGCAACCGGGTCGGTCGGTGTTCCCGCCGGTGAAGCCGCCGTCGTTGTACTGGTCCGGCAGCGCCACCCA
>CALLYM010000109.1 GCA_937858155.1 uncultured Phycisphaerales bacterium
GGCCACAGTGAACCAGCCTCGCCAGCCGGTCAAGCGGCCGCCCGGCCCCTCCGTGCTACGCTTCGCCCGCGCGAGGAACAGATGGAGCAGCCGCTGGTGGGCGTCATCAACAAGCCGTTCAAGAAGGCCGTGGGGCTGGATCCTGATCGCGAGTTTTTTAGCGCGACGGAGCTGGCGTCCACTCAAGGCCTGATGAAGCTCATCGGGTCGTACCAGGCGGCGCGGGCGAAAGACCCGCAGTACCAGGCGACACAGGAGCAAAGGCGGGCGATCGACCTTTTTAACGCCACCAACCGGATGGCTGCGATGACCAGCGGGGAACCCATGCCCCTGATCCCAACGGGCGAAGGCAGAGAGTTCGTGGCGGTCAGCGTCCGCCGGGCCCCGGCGGGCGCGGAGCCAGTCCGCGATGCGTTGGCGGCCCTCGCGGAAGCCTGGAAGGCGGGGCACGCCGCGCCTTCCGAAGTCCGGCAGCTGAGGGCCGCAATAGCAGGGGCTGGAGTGCTTGAGCAGAAAGATGCCCGCGCAGTCCGCCTTGAGGTGTTCTACGACCGGCACGACCCGTGGAGGAAGACTCAGCTGCTGTACGGGTTCGCCGTCCTGTGCTTTGGCGTTTCTCGCCTCACGCTCCGCCGTTCGCTGGTTGTCGCAGCCCTGGTGTGCACTGCGTTTGGCGTGGCGGAGCACGTGCTGGGGATCGGGCTCCGCGTAGCCATTCTCCACCGTGCGCCGGTGAGCAACACGTTCGAATCGCTGCTGTGGATGGGGCTGGTGGGCCTCGCAGTGAGTGGTATCGCGCAGGCGCTCAGCCGCCGCTCGTACTACCTCTTCGGCGGGGTGTGCGCGGCGTTGGCATCCGTGCTGTTTGCAGGGCTGGTGCCCCTGACCGACCGCACCAATTCTCTGCCCGCGGTGCTTCGGAGCAATTACTGGCTGATCATCCACGTGCTCACAATCGTCGCGTCGTACGGCGTGCTGGCAGTTGCGGCGATCCTCGGGCACGTGTACCTCGTCCGTGAAGTGCTGCTCGCACGCACCGGCGCGGCGGTCGGCGCGCAGAGCAAGCTCTCGCACCCGATCATCCTACAGACCTACCGAACTATCCAGGTTGGCCTTTTCCTGCTGACCGCCGGCACGATCCTCGGGGGCGTTTGGGCCGCGGATTCGTGGGGTCGGTTCTGGGGTTGGGACCCCAAGGAGACCTGGGCGCTGATCAGCATTGTGGTGTACTTCTCAGTCCTGCACGCGCGGTACGTCCGATGGCTCCGTGACTTCGGGCTGGCCGCGTGGTCCATCCTCGGGTTTGTTGTTATCGTGTGGACGTTCTACGGCGTGAACTATGTCATGGCGACGGGCCTGCACTCGTACGGGTTCGGCTCGGGTGGAGAAGTCTGGGTTGGTCTGTGGGCGGCCGCGGAGATCGCCTTGCTGACCGCGTGCAAGTTGAAGCACACGGCGATGGAAAGGGCCGAACGGACCGAGCAGGCCAGCGCGTCGATTGCGGGCTGACCTAGCCGAGCCGCTCGGTCGCGTCGATCGACTCTCTGGACATTCCGAACGTCCCTGCGATGAAACCTGCGCTGGCGAGCAATGCAAATACGAGGCAAACGCCAAGTGTGAGACGCATTTCCGACGTCAGCGGGAGGGAGTTGGGGTGAATGTCCGGCAGGAGATTCACACTCAGGTACACGAGGGGTGCATCAAGGAAAGCTATCACACTGCACACCGCGTAGGCCATCGCCCGGCGCGGGCGCCCGACGGGCAACCTGATGACGAGCAGTGCAGCGTAAAGCACGCAAAGGATGAGCGTAAAAGTGAGCTTGGGGCTCCAAGTCCACCAGGATCCCCATTCTGACTTGCCCCACACCATGCCTGTCGCTAGCACGACAAGCGTGCTGTAAACAACCACCTTTGAGGCGGCGAAGGACACGCGGTCCCACACGCGTGCGCGTGTCCAGATGTACGCCAAGCTCGCACCAAAGGCTGAAGTCGCCGCAAGCAGTGCCGCGGCGGCGGCGGGAATGTGGAGGTACACCACTTTCTGCACCATCCCCATCGACGCTTCGACCGGCGCGTAAAAGGAAGCGAGCCACAGGGCGAGCACACCGATACCGATCGTGGCGGCCCAGTACGCACGCCTGCCCACAGATTGTGGCATGTGCGGTGTGTGCAGAACGGGAATGAAGGAAGCTGACCGCATGACTCCCCGGTCCTTGGACCCATGCTCGTTAGGTCGGTTTGCTCTTTCCGGCGAGCATGCGCCAGGCGATTCCTACCGCGACAATTGCGACCATCCCCCCCACCGCGAGGACAGTGGTACGTGCAGTCCGGTCCGTCGCGACCGGTGCGGGCGCTGCGACGGCCACAGCAACCGGCGGCTCGATCACGACCCCGACAGGCTGATCCGCGGGGATGTTGTCCGCCGCGTACATGAGCAGGCGTTGGGCACCGCTCGTGTCAGATCCTGCGGGAACGACGACGCTGGCTTGCACCTTTGTGCCGTCGTCAGGCACGAAGACCGAAGTGCGGTCGGCCTTCACGGGCATCGACACACGGAGGTCGAGAACCCCATTGGTAGGTGCCATGCGGTAGGCGAACTTGTACGTCATCTTCCCTGGCATAAAGGGCATTTGGACCTGGAGCGTCCTGTCGCGCATCGCCGAGCAGCACCAGCCATGGAACCCCTGCACGAGCTCCACGTCGCTCGCGCCGATCGGCAGAGGCAAGGGGACGGTGTTGCGGCGTTTCAGCATGTCGGGCGGATCGCCCATCCATGTCTTGTCGCTCTTGTTTTCCACCACCATCATCTCGGAAACCACGTACCCATCGGACCGCTTCTCGACAACCATGTGACGGAGGGACACCCCCCACTCGGGCTTGGTGTCCGTCACCTCATACACCTTGACGTCAATTTTTGCGTTGGCGTTGTCAGGCCCCATGTCCGGCGCGGAGTCCTGGTACTGCACCCCGGCGTGGTGGATGCGGACCAGCGGGCTGACGGGCACGCCGATCGGGATATCACCAATCAACAGCACCCCCTGGTCGTCAAGCTTTCCTGTGAGTGTCTTTATGGGCAAGTCGCGGTGGAGCAGGATGACCTCCACCATGTCCCCAAGCACCGGCTCCCCGCCCTGGGTCGATTGGACCGCGTGGACGGCGAGCATGCCTTTCGGACCTGCCTCCACCTGCATCTGGAGGTCAGGGTGGTCGGGTGGCATGGCTCCCGTGGATTGCGCCCGCGCGAACGACGTTGCCACTACGCCCGCGATGCACGCCAATCTTGCAATCGTGTTTCGCTCCACGGAACGCGGCCCTCCACGGTCGATGCCCGCACGGCGTCAACCATCAAGTCGTAATGCAACCGGTGTGCCACGTCGCATCACCGCCCTTGGTCTTGGCGTATGTGGGGTTCAGGCGGGTCTTACGTTCCCTGGTACGGTAACGAGTTGGCCGCGCGATTCTCGCTCTTGGGAATCAACACGCTGGCAAACTACAACGCGTGGCAGGACGTGCACAGCGCACTCCCGCGGTTGCTCATGACAAGGAGGGACTCTCGCTTCGCGTAGACGCTGTGGCACGAACCGCAGCCAGCTGTGCGCCCAAACAGACGGACCCGCCGATCCACGGAAAGCACCGGCTTCATGCGGGAGCCCTCGGCGGCAATCCGGGACTCATCGTACACGATCCCGATAGGGTGGTCCGAACCCGTCGCGGCGCTGTCCTCCCCGGGCTCCCGAAGGACCGGGTGTGCGCCCGCATCGCTGGCGGTTACACCGTCGTGGCACGTGATGCACGCGCGGCTTTC
>CALLYM010000110.1 GCA_937858155.1 uncultured Phycisphaerales bacterium
AGAAGGGCGGCCTCAACAAGGTGGGCACGGGCTCGGCGGGGCCGTCGCTGCGCTTGGCCTACGCCGGCTACGCATGGGACCCCAGCATCAAGATGTACCACGTGCGGCACAGGGTCTATAACGCGGAGATGGGAAGGTGGCTGACAAGGGACCTGATTGAGTATGTTGATGGAGCAAACAACTACTCCTATGTGATAGGCAATCCACTACTGTACGCCGACAGTGCTGGATTGGCATGCCACCTCACGGACTATCCATGCACATTCGATGCTGAAACAACCTCCATCGAGTGGGTTGTGATCAGCTGCACCGGATGTACTATACGTGAGTGGGTGCGCATTATTCATGACGTGATCTTTCCTCAATGGACCACGTTCACAACAGACTCATGTAGGAACCTCAATCCAGATTGTCGCTGCAACTACAGCGAAGAGACCGATTGCAGAGAGCTAAATGGAATGGGGCACAAGAAGGTTCGAACAAAATGGACACGCCCATTTGGACAGACAACATGTCTTTGTAATATACAAGAAACTACGACAACATTTCATTATCATTGTGACGGCAAGTGTGGAGTAGATATTGTCAGATAGTAAAAAACCTACATTCAAGATAATCGTCACTCTGTTATCATAATAGTATTAATAGTCAGCGGTAAATGAACAGAGATAATTCATCCCAAATCCGGCGCAGCATCTGGCGATGGCATGCCTATGCTTGGCTAGTGTCTTTGGCTCTGCTGCTGTTGTTCACGTTTCGTCCGACAGGATGGCAATCCACGGGCACGTGGTTTGTGATGGCTGGGCACGGCCAGGCAATTTGGGGAAAGGTGCCGATTGGCAGCTTTAGGCACTCGCGTACTCGGTCATTGGGACCTCTCGTTGTGTCTGAAGATCCAGGAGAAATTCGGTGGTGGTTTACGCTCAATACGAGGGTGGGTGGCACTGGGTGGTACTTTGGATTTCCTTTGTGGCCAATTGTCTTAGCGTGGTTGGCATGGATTATGTGGTATCGACATCGCGCAACTCAGCGGCTACTCGCCTCAAATGACTGCTCTAAGTGCGGATATGACCGCACGGGATTGAGTCGAGGAGCACCATGTCCAGAGTGTGGCTTGCTCTATTCGCAACCTAATCTTATCACGCACACAAAGCATCGTGAATGACCAACACTTAGATTGATCGCGTTCACGCGGCCTTCCGACATGTGGCACAGGTTCACGGCGGCCTGGTCAAAAACTCTGTCGCTCGCAATACGCAGTGTTGTCTGACTGATTCGCTTCACGCCGCCATCCTCGTGTAGTGCTTGATTACACCCCCGAGCCGCTCGTGGCGGCGGATCGTGCTTGCGACGACCGGCCCGGCGCGTGCTTCCGGTGCCTTACCGCTCATCGGCGTCGCAAAGTCCAGCGACGAGTGCGGGCGTTGCCGATTGTGGTAGTCGATGTACTCGGCGAGCAGGTAGTCGAGATGCCCCGTGCCCACCACGATGAAGTGGTCCAGGCACTCCTTGCGGACGCTCTGGATCAGCCGTTCCACATGGGCGTTGAGGTTCGGCGACCGGAAGGGCAGCTGCACGGCCTTGATCCCATGCCCGGCGAGCGCCTCATCAAAGCCCGCCCCGTATTTCGAACCCCGTTCCCGCGCCATTTGTCCTTAGCGGTTCGCGACCGCATGGGGCCGCAAGAGCGCACGGGCTTGGTCATCCTCACCCAACTTCTGGTGCACTTCGGCCCGGGCCACAGTGATCCACTCCATGGCCTGCTTGTGCGCGCGTGCCCGGGCCTCCTGCGGCGTAGTCGCCCGCTCCTTCACGCTCGGCATCTCCGCCACCAGGTCGTAGAGGCTTTGTGCCGTGTCCAGTTCCTCGGCCAGCCACGCCGCCGCATCCGGGTACAGGATCGGCTGGCCATCGAAGTACTCCTTCTCGATCAGCGCCACGCCGTCCTGTTTGGCGCGGACGTGGTGGAGCAGTTTCTCGATCTCCTCCGCCGGGTCGGGCAGGTGCTCCGGCCACTCTTGGTCGCCCTGGACCGCCAGGTACATCCCAAAGAACAGCGTGCCGACGTACCTCCTCTCCACCTGCAGGGCGTACCGGCACTCCTCAAGGTGCAGGTTGCAGGTGTGCGCAAGCTGGCACAGGAACAGCCCCTCCCGGTACGCCTCCCACAAGATCGGCCGCAGGGCCGCCTCCTTGGCCCCTTTGTTCGCCGCCCGCACAGAATCGCGGATCTTGTCGCACAACGACGTGTGCCCCACCCTGCCATCCGCGATGGCCGTGGCGTGGGCCGTGAGGTTGGGGAACTGCCGCATGGCCCTCACCTCCAGCAGCGCCAACTGCCGCGGTGTGAGCGCGCCGGCCACCTTGTCCAAACGGGTATTCGTCGTCACGACGCCACCCCCTTCTCCCCCTCGCCCGTCCCCGCCGGCTCCGGCGCCGGGTCCCGATGGAAGCTGGAACCACACTCCCGGGACTGCCCCCGCACCGTGGCCTCCAGCACCGCCAGCCGGTCCTCCAATCCCCCGACCTCCAGCGCCCGTACCAGCACGCTGGCCAGGTACCCCACGGTGCTGGCGATCTTGGTGTCAACTTGCCCGGTGCGGACCTGATGGATGGTGTCGGCGAGCAGGCCGCAGACGCCCTTGGCGTCGCTCAGGGGGAGCGCAGGCACATTGGCCGGAAGGCACGCCCTCGGCATGCTCCGAGCCTTGCCGCCGGCCCTCCGGGCCGCCTGCTGGCCCTTCCGGCATTCAGGGTCATGGAAGGCACACCATTCGCGTCTGGGGCGTGCGACAGCCCCACAGGGCTCCCCCCGGCAATTCAGCGACTGGCAGCGGGAGGAGGTGACTTGACTCACGATCCCCTCCCCCCACCTGCTAGCAGGTTGGCCGGTTCAAGGGGAGTACCCGTAGACACCAACGCCAAGATTGCCATCCGAATCGGGGCGGGCAGCTGATCCCAAGTGGCTACCACCGTCGCAAGGTCGGAGTCCAACGTTGGGGAGCAAGCGGGGCCGTTTCTGGACGAATGCGGGGACTGGTGCGGGGAGTGCGCGTTTTCCCCTGTGTTTTGAGGCTGTACCACCGTGCTTCGAACGCGGGGGTCGCAGGTTCGAATCCTGCCGGGGTCGCTTGCTTGTTGGTGTGCGCCGGTGTGCGCAGTGTCGCGCAAGCCCGTGAATTTCAGGGAGTTTGCGCCGGTGTCGTCGCTGGATTCACTCACGCTCATTGCGCGCGTCGTCGCGCCTGAATCCGCGCTTTTCTGCGCCGTTTGTGGGGGAATTGCGCGGGGAGTCCAATTGGGTGGGTGAAGCACTCAAAAGGTGCCCTCGCAATCACCACTTCCGAAAGCGCACGGTGGAGTGCGTGGGCGTCGTGCCCGTCACGCATGCAACACGGAGTGTGCGCACACGGCGCAGGTCGTCGTCGTGATGGGTGGGTCTCCTCGGCGCGAGAGGTCCACTGCCCACCACAACGTCGCGACGCTTGTCCAGCAACGTGGTGCGCCCCGCAGGGCGATATAGAGATGAGCAGCGGTCGAATGCACGGCGTGCCGGACTTCAGACGACGCTAGAAGTTGAGCTGCAGTCCGACCGTGCCGATGACCTGCTCCCCATCGCCCCCGTTGTACTGCTCAGTGTGGTCACCCAGAAAGAGCAAGGACACGCCGGTGTTCAGCGTCCACTGGCCATACCGGGCACCGATGGGGAGCGGTACAGAAGCCTTCGCCGACACCTGCGCGAACCCGAATGTGCCATCATTCCCCGAGGCATCCTCGTAGTAGTTGCTCAAGCTCAGCCCGACGGCCGCGGGGAAGCTGAACGTAACGGGCGTTTCGTGGATATCCGTGGCAAAGCCGGGCGCGACGCCAAGTTCCAGGTACGTTCCCGGGCGCGTGCCGCCACCGTCGGAACCATCCGCGCCGGTCTCGATGCCGAGCGTGGCGTAAGGATGCATCGCCCAGTCGCTGAGAGCCTTGGAGTCATCAAACGCGAGCGTGAGGTCCAGCTCCTGCACGGTCTCGTACGCGTCGCTGGGGCTGGTGAGGATGATGTAGTTCGCGGTCGCGCTCCACTCCCCGCGGGTGTAGGTGAGGCCGGCGTACAGGTCCGACTCGTACCAATACTCGGTGAAGTCGCCCTGGGTGGCGGCGGCTGTTTTCTGGCCGTGGAAGGAATTCCACGTGCCAAAGAACGCGTCGAGCTTGCCCCCGTCCCCATCCGTGAGGTTGGCGGTAATCTTCGCGGCGGGCTGCAGGATGAGGCCACAGTCCTCCTGGATTATGCCGTGGTAGAAGTAAGCGGTGGCGTAGTCAAAGTTGAGCTGGACGCTGAAGGCGCTGCCGACCGGCTCCGCCACAGCAGCAGTGGCAGCGGGCGCGGCGTCAGTGCTCTCCGCCGATTGTGCCCGGGCGGCGTGCATAAGCACGGCTCCAGCGATGCCAGCAGCGGCGAACGGCAGCATGGCATTCAGGCGAGTTGCTTTGATCGAACGGCGAGCAGTCTTCATGGATGTTGCCCTTTGAGTGATCGTTCGTATTCCCTGCGGTCCCGCCGAGCCTGAGCCCAATTATGAATAAAGATGCGCAGGAGGTTCGCCTCCGCGCACACTCCGGCGAGCACGAGCAGAATAGACACGGAGTGGACCCAGAATTCGTTCATCGGCACACCTCCGCGACCAGACAGCCCGAAGTGCGTAGCTACCCCGGCGATGCGGTCATGGAAGATTCGCGCGTCGTGCCGTGGTGTCGATGACGGGTCGCATCAAATGAAGACCGCGCGGCGCAATCGTGGCATAAAGGGGGAATGAATGCGCCATGCCTTCTTTATGACTTCCTTATGTCCACGGATGAAGTGTTGTTGCCGGTTTGATCGACATGACCGTCCGCACCGGCGATAGTCGATTGTCCAAAATGGACGCCCGCGTTATGGACGATTCCACAACCAGCCGTGCCAGTGGAGACCGCGGAGGCGCCCACGGACAGTGGGGAACCTCCTGCCACATCGTCACACGGTGGTGGCAAGGTCTCCGCGCCGCGATTCCCCCGCCGCTGCCGCGCGATCCGCACCGCGAAGTACGCGATCCCGACCACAAAAAATACGGTGCAGACCACGCTGCCCTCCGGGCCCTGCGCGCCGCCCGTCAGCACGTCGCGCCCCGTCGGTGTGCACGTGACAAGGAGCGCGGGAACATCCGCGTCGATGCCCGTCACCGGCACCTTGAAACCCGTCGCGAGCAACCAGTTCCACCCCGCATGCCAGCCCACCACGCCCCAGATCGAATCCGTCGCCACCGACCACGCGCAGGCAAAGAGCCCGAACAGCACGACGTTGAGCGTCACGAGCAAGGGCTGGCCCCGCGAGAAGTGCATCAGGGCGAACAGCCCCGTGGAAAGGACGACGCCCAGCAGCAGCGACCGCCGCCGCGTAATGGCCGACAGCAACCAGCCGCGAAACACGATCTCCTCCACGCCCGCTTGAATCAAGAAGCAGGGCGCAAGGATCAGGATCGCGACGAGCGCACCGCGATCGCCAAACGCCGGGAACACGGCGCCCGTGCGGTACCCGCCGGCGAGCGCAATCATCGCAACAACGGCGGCGATCGTGCCCATGCCGGCCAGGAAGCCGGCGAGCTGGGCGTGCCACCGCTCCCGCTGCATGCCGATCGTCGCCAGCGAGCGTCGCTCGATTGCCAGCACCCAACCCACAACCGCCGCGCCCCACAAGATGAACGAGACGAGCAGGAACCCCATGAGCCCGCGCACGCCGATCGGATCGCCCCGGTCGGTCACCAGCCCGAAGCGTTGCAGAACCGCATCCACCGGCAGTTCAGTTACGATCGCGAAGACCAGACCAAGCACCGGCGCGAGCGGGGTCCAGGGGATCCAACCTTTGGCGGGCGTGGTGGCGTAGAGCGAGCGGTCCGGTGGCACCGAGATTCTCCTTGTGTCCCATCGTGCCATCGTCTGGGAAGACCTGTGATCGGCTCTGCGATTGCGGTCCCCCTTGGACGGCCATCCATCGGCCGTCCATCGGCCATGCGTGCCGACCCTCGGCAAGTCACGCCGGGGCTGGTACGCCGACAGGCGCCACCAGTTTCACGTCTTCCATGCGACTGTGGAACCGCCGTGACAGAGGTATCGTCCACAGCCCTCACCGCGGCCTGAAGCAGCCAGGTGCCACGACTATGCCGTTCTGGGCATAGTCGTGTTCCGTGGACTCTACGTAAAACTCACGACTATCCGCAGAGCCGGATAGTCGTGGCACCTGGCCGATCAAAGCCTCGTCGAAGACTGTGGCACGATGGGAAGTAGTGCCACCTGCCGATGTCGATTCGCCTGAGGCGGGCAGAGTTGTCGCACATCGCACTCGTGTTTATTATTTGGAGTCGTTTGATATATCTGAAGAAATATTTCCGACATATGTTACATTATTATTGTGCCACTCATGGCCGTCACACGTACGAATTATGCCTTCGAGAAAGAATGGACTTGAGGTATTTGATGCCAGTATTTTCTCAGCATCGTGACTCACTAATAGTGATGATCTAAAATTATAAGTCACTGTGCCATCCATGATTGGCAATATGTCCGACTGTCCCCTGTATCCTTCAAAGGTTGCGCCCGTAATGTCCCACAACGCAATCTTGTCTTGTCCGAATTGCAATCGCGCATTGCGTATGAGGCTCGCGACATCTGTCCGAGATACAGAAGTGTCCGCACTACGTACAATGATAACACACCAAATCTCATGCGGATTCGCATTAAGATTGATGTGACAATTGGTAATCGAAACATTATTGCCAACTTTGCGCGTCTGATTAAGGTTTTTTTCAATACTTTTTTTACTAACACAACCTGATTCGAAACACACAGTCAGAATTGCGAACGAAAGAATGATTACTGAGCGACACATGCGGCAGCCTCCTGTGGACACGGCGACATACTGGGATCTAGACAATTTGAATTCATTGCATAACCAGCTGCATTGTCACAACCTTCGGCAGTAAGCGACGCTGCAGCAAGAAAACGGCAGGGTGGCACCGAGATCGTGCCACCGAGATCGGCT
>CALLYM010000111.1 GCA_937858155.1 uncultured Phycisphaerales bacterium
TGCTCGCTACTGCGGCGTTGAGCGTTGCGACATCCAGCCTCGGCGTACTTGGGAATTTCTTGCTGGGGAAAGTCATGCGCCGGTACTCTCACCAAGCCTGATCGGGAAGAATCGGCGGCGGGTGGTCCGAACCCGTGCTGGTGATCTCAGCACTTGTGTGGTTGCGGCTACGTGCGACGCACGTCTCGGTGTCGTCGGAGCCCGACATCGAGGGCACTGGGTCGATGCCCGAGCCCTTACGCGCGTCGGCGTCTTGCGACTCGTCCCGCAATCATCAGGCAGGCGGTCCGAACCTCGTGCCCCTGACCTGTCCGGCTTTGAGGACAGGTCGGGGTCTCCCGCAACGAAAGCCCACTTACAGATTCCCTCGCCGCGCCTGCTCAATCTCCAAACTCTCAAACAGGGCTTTGAAGTTGCCCTTGCCGAAACTCTGGCTCCCGCGTCGGCAGATGATTTCGAAGAACAGCGTCGGCCTGTCCTGCAGGGGTTTCGTAAAGAGCTGAAGCAGGTACCCCTCGTCGTCGGCATCGACCAGGATGCCAAGGTCCTTGACCTTGGTGTGGTCTTCTTTCACGGCGTGATGCCCGTGCGCCTTGAGCATGGTGTCCACGCGGTCCCACACCTTGTCGTAGTACGCCTCGGGGATCGCGAGGAAGTCCACGCCGCGCCCGCGGAGGGCGGCAATCGAATGGAGTTCGTCGTCGCAGCGCAGGGCCAGGTGCTGCACGCCCGGCGTGTTGTCGTGCCAGTCGAGGTATTCCTGCACCTGGCTCTTGCGCTTGCCCGGCGCGGGCTCGTTGATCGGGATCTTGATCAGGCCCTGACCGCTGCTCATCACCTTGCTCATGAGCGCGGAGTACTCGGTCGCGATGTCCTTGTCGTCAAAGTGCTTGAACATCGAGAACTCCATGACGTTCTCGTACCACGCCACCCAGTGGTTCATGCGCCCAAACTCGACGTTGCCGACGAGGTGGTCGGTGTACTTGAGGCCGCAGGGGTTCTTCTTGTTATAGTCGTTGACGGCAAGCCCCTCGACCTTCTTGAACTTGGGGGCAAAAACCCCACCCTGCTTCACCTTTGGGAGGTCGTAGCCCCCGCTGCGGGACACGAACGTGTGGATCGTGCGCCCGAATGTCTTGATGCCCGCGTACGTGATGCTCCCGGTGGCGTCCGACATCGTGTACGGTTCGTACGCGACTTCGGCGCCGTTCTTCACGGCTTTCTCCCAGGCCTTGGCCGCATCAAACACCGTGAACGCCACGTCCTTGACCCCATCCCCGTACTTCATGACCTCGACGGCGGCCTGATGATCCGCGGACATTGCGCTGGTAATGATGAATCGGATGTTCCCCTGGGTCAGGAGGTACTCGGCGGTTTTCCGGTTGCCCGTGGTGAGGTCGGAGTATTGATCGATGGTGAATCCGAAGCAGTGCGCATAGAAAAAAGCGGCCTGCTTGGCGTTGCCGACGTAGAAGCGGACGTGGTCCACGTCGATGAGCTGGAGCGGGTCCGTCGAGGACGCGAGGGAAGAAGATGGCTTCTGAGAGAGTGTGGTCATTGGTTGGCTCCTGGAGGTGGGAGGCAATGGGATGGGTTGCTGCGGGGCACGGACGCGAGATTGTACGAAGCGGCTTGGAACGCCGGCGGAGGCGGGGTGGTGGCACAATATTTGTCAAAAATTCCGCATTGGAAGGAAAGCGGCGCCGCGTTCGCGCTATTTGAGGGGTGGGCGGCGACGCCTGGGATGGGACATGTGTTCGTACCAAGGGAGTTCCGATGACCTGCTTCTTTCGCGGCTGGGGTGTGCGGTCCGGCCTGCTCGCAAGCGTGTTCCTGGCACTTGCAACGGTGGTAGCCCTGCTCACCCCCCCGGCGACCGCTCAAAGCTGTGGTCCCCAGTGGCTCCCGGGGCAGGCAGGCCAGCCAATGAACGGCACAGCGAAGTGCATGCTGCTGTTCGATCCTGACGGGGCGGGGCCACTTGGGACGTGGTTGTTCATCGGCGGGAACCGCCTCCACCAGGACGGCGTGCCGGAGAGCTGTCTCGTAGCGTTTGATGGACAGGCTTGGCGGCGGTTTGGGGATGAGGCGACCGCGCTGAACGATTACGTGACGGCGCTGGTGGTGTACAACAACCAGTTGATCGCGGCAGGAAGATTTGTGTCGATCGGCGGAGTGTCCGCCAGCAACATTGCGCGGTGGGACGGGGCGGTGTGGTCGCCCCTTGGAGCGGGCACCAACAACCAAGTCACGGCGCTGGAGGTGTACAACGGAAGCCTCTACGCGGGTGGATTCTTCACCACGGTGGGGGGCGGGATCGCGTCGCCCGGTGTTGCGCGCTGGGACGGTTCCGCGTGGTCGGGTGTCACCACGAGCATATCGATCGGGGGCGTCAATGCGCTGAAGTCGTTCCGGAGCTTGCTGTATGTCGGGGGAGGGTTTACAAGTATCAACGGCGTGAACGCCACAAATCTCGCGGCATGGAACGGGAGCACTTGGACGACGGCGGGGCAACCGAACGGCACTGTCTTTGACCTTGAGCGGTTTACCGGGAGTTCACTGGTGCAGGACCGCTTGTTTGTCGCGGGGGGCTTTACCACCGTCAACGGACAGGCGACGGACCGTGTCGCGATCTGGAACCCGAATACCGCGACATGGACCGGCGCCGGTGCGCCGCCGGCCGGCTTGGCAACGGATGTGTTCGTTCGTTTAACGGGCGTCAGTTCGTACCAGTTGTCGGGCATCTTCGGCGGCCGCATAGCCACGCTGTCCACCG
>CALLYM010000112.1 GCA_937858155.1 uncultured Phycisphaerales bacterium
GATCAGTCCTGCCTCCAGCCCCGGGATGAACTTCTGCCGCACCGTCTCGGCCTGGCCGCTGGCCAGCAGCGCGCCCAGCTCGCGATCGCGCACGCGCGCCCGCTCGACGTCCAGCTCGCCGATGATCAGGCCGAAGTCCTTGGCATGCGCGACCACCGTGCGCACGTGCGGCTTGCGCTCTTCGCAGTAGGTATCGAGCAGCGAGGCGCGCCAGCAGGTGAAGTTCGACATCATGCGGCGCCTCACGCCGCGCCTGACCGACATGCTGGCCGACGCGCGGACGGTGGTCTCCGCTTGATGCCGCCTTGGCGCAGAAGGACCTCAATCGTCCACGGCATCGGGCGTCGGTGAATTCACGGGCTGTTCGCCCACGCGGATCCGCTTCAGATACTTTTCCGTGAAGTCGATCCGCAGTTCGATGAACAACGGCAGATGGTCGGACATCTGCCATGTCCTCCATTCCTTCGAGTAATAGGTCTTGCGTTTGGCCACTGTATCCGGCCACTTTCCATTGGCTTTCCCGAGTGGAAAATAAGCCTCGGCCTCGTCCTCCGTGAACACGGCCTTGTAGTAGTTCAGCACTCCCGCGTTGTTCGCGCTCGGGCCCAGTTCCAGTTCGTCCCGCCGAACCAGAAACGCGATCTGGTCGTAGTTCTTGTCACCGCCGATGTTGCTCGCCCACCGCAGTGCGTTGCTGTCCAAGGTGAGGTCAGCCGGCAGGATGAACTTGTGCTTGCGAAGCGCCTTCATCGCGAGCTCCGCCATGTGCACCATCGGGTCGAACAGCTCGCCCTTGTCGAAGATCTCGCGGATCTTCTCGACGTTGGCCCGAACCACCTCCTCGGTGTTCAGCGTGCGCTCCGCGCTCTTGCCGCTGGGGTCGCCGATCAGGCCCGTGCCGCCGCCCATCACCGCCACCGGCGTGTGGCCGCACCGCTGCCACCGCGCGAGTGCCATGATGCCCACGAGGTTGCCGATGGTCAGGCTGTCGGCGGTGGGGTCAAAGCCCACGTACGCACGCCGCGACGCGGCCAGGTGGGCGTCCAGGCCCAGCACGTCGGTGCAGCCGTTGGGCTGCACCTGGCCGCGCCAGTGCATCTCGCGGAGGAATGGAGAAGAGATCGTGGTCATGCGTCGCCCAGCGTACGTGTGCTGCCGAGGCCCCGGCGCACGCCCGGGCACTTCGCGATTGCAGCAAACAAAAACCCGGCCTGCGGAGGCCGGGTGTGAATCCATCACGACGAACCTCGCATCAGTAGGGCTGGAAGGCCCAATCCCATGACGTCGCATAGTTTGACCACTTGCGCATGTCGTCCAGTTCCTCGATGCCCTGCATCTTGACGGAGCCGTCGAACATCGCGGTCGTGGCCTTGTTCTGCCAGCGCATGTCCATCATGCCCCAGTTGGACACGGTGGTGCTGCGCGGATCAAACGCATTGGCCTTAGCCGTCGCTCCGCCCGTCCGCTGCCAACCCATGCCGAGGTTGGTGGGGTCCGCGTAGGTCAGGCTGCGGACCGTCGGGTGCATGCGGGGAGCGGTGATGAGCCAGTGCCCCGGACGCATGGTCGCCATCGTGGGCGGGTTGGGGGATGTCGCACCCCAAGACCAGAAGCCACCTTCGCGCACGTCACCGCCGCGGGCGGAGCCGAACGTGAGCAACGTGCTGGGGAACTTCACGTCCGAGGCCTTTGTCAGATAGAACAGTCCTCCCGAAGCCCTGGGGTTCGGAGCGGGGGTCGGATGCCCGTACCCGCTGTGCTGCGTCGGGTCACCGGGGTGTGCCTGTGCGCACGGCTTGAGCCCACGGAACCCGCCGTGCGTAAACGCACCGCCCACGAACACGCCGTTGTACCCGAGCGACGGGTGGAACGAAATGGCCGCTGCGTACGTGTCGGAGTTGTAACCGGTGTACAGGCCGGTGCCGGTGGGGTTGCTGGGACGCTCGAAGAAGTCCTTGTAAGTCGCAGGGTCCAGCTGCAGCAGGTCGTGCTTGTAGCCGGTCGAGCCGACGAAGGTCCACGCCCACTGCTTGGTGATGGACCCCTCCATGAACTTGCCCTTCTCCCAGGGATCAGGCGGGTACATGCCGTACTGCACGTGCGGGAGGTGGTTCCACGCCCAGTGAGGGGCGGCGACCATCGTCGCGTCGCGCATGTCCGTCACGTACGAGCCGTACGCCACGATCTGCTGGTGTCCCGCGGACTGTTCCTTCAGCGAACGGCCCAGCAGGCGCGCTTTGCCCAATACGGGCACCAAGATGCCGATGAGCAGCGCGATAATCGCGATGACCACGAGCAGCTCAATGAGCGTGAACCCGCGCGCACCAAACAGACGGTCCTTCGTTTGCAGCATGGCTGACTCCGTGTCTTGCACCCGCACTTGTTCGTCAACACCCCGACGCCACACACCCAACAGCCGCGATTCCATTGCTCGGAACAGAAGAGATCTGCCCTCGCGTGAAAGAACTTACTCAACCTGCTCGCCCACCACTACACCGACCGCGCCGACGCCGGCAGCGCCCGTCGCCTGGGTGCCGGTCTCCCAGCGCAGCCCGTTGAAGCGGTCGAGCACGTTCGCCCGCCAGTACACGGGCCGGCTCGACTGGGCGACGAGCACCGTCGTGCGCTCCGGCCGCAAGTCCTTCAGCATGCGTGCGAGTCGGTTGAAGCCGGCGGTCGAACCGCTGCCGACGAAGGCACAAGCGTGCTTGGCCGGATCCGCGCCGACGAAGGTCAGCGCGCGCTCGTGTGCCCAAGCATACGCATGGGTGGCGATGCGTGCGCCGAAGTGCAAATCGCTGTGGGTGTTGGCGTAGTGGCGCAGGAACGCTTCGGCGGTCCGCCATGCCGGTTCGAGCATCAGACTGGAAGCCGCCGAATCGAGATAGCGCCGGCGCGTACGGCGGCCATCGGCCAAGGGATACTCGGTATCCAAACCGATGAACGCGGATTGCAGCGAGGAGAGGGAGATGCTCATGCAGCCGATACTCTCGAAGACGATACGAACGTTGCAGCAGGCGCCTGTGGTTGCGGGATGTCGCTGTCGAGCGCAAGCCGTACGCCGCGCACACGAAGCCGTGGCATCAAGCGGCGCCCTGCGCAATGCGTAACGTGTCGCGCGCGATCATGACGGCTTCGTCCGTGGGAATCACCCACACGCTCACCCGGCTGCTCACGGCGTCGATGCGCCGGGCGTTCGCATGGTTGGCTTGCGGATCGAGCAGTATGCCCATCCAGGC
>CALLYM010000113.1 GCA_937858155.1 uncultured Phycisphaerales bacterium
GGCCGCGGCGGCTTCGGCGGCAGCCGTGGCGGTGGCGGCGGCGGTGGCCGCGGCGGGTGGTAATCACCTCGCGATGAGGGCTCGCCGAGTGTCCACGCACCGGCAAGTTTTCATGCCCCACACCCGCGTGCGACGATGAACGGTTTCGCACGCGACGTGTGTCAGTACAAGTCAACTGTTCACCACGAGGGTCGGGACTGCAAGGTCCCGGCTCTTTGCGTTTTTGGATTGGGTCAGGTCGTCCCGGCTTGCCGACCGGGTTGTCGTCACGCGGTCACGTTCCGCAGAAGACTGACCACAACGGATATCGCGCCCAGCAGCACGAACAGCAGGAGCGTGACGCTCATGGCGATGTTCAGCACGCGCGTGGACTTGCCCGACGCGAAGTAGGCGATGACGCCCACCAGCAGGGCCGCGACAGTCGGGCACGCAAGCGAGCCGACGATGCGCCCCACCGCATACCCGACGCCGTACGCGTTCGCGCCCTCGACCGGCACGGGCATGACCAACGCTGCCAGCAGGAACAGTCCCAGGGCGGCGATCCCCAGCGTCACGGTGTACCAGCGCAGGTGGAACCCTGTCTGGGGCTTGGACGCCGGCAACGGGATGGGAGGGGGAACGTTTGACATGGATGGACAGTCTACAAGAAACAAGCGTCGGATGCACGATGCCGCAGTGTTCTTTGGAGATGGGCTCGGCGGTTTCAGGCCTCTGTCGATGGGCGTTTGCCGCACTCCGGGCAGGGTGCGCCATCACCGAGCCCGGCCCGCTCGTAGCCGCATGATCTGCACACGTTGCGGGACGACAGTCGGAGGTGGCGCTGGGCACGGGTAAGGCCAAAGGCCGCGATTGCAGCAGGGATCCACATCGGGATCGTGACGGACGTCATCGACGATGGCGGCCCGGATGTGCGCCAGCCGGGGAGCCAGAAGTGCAGGTCGGGGCTCCAGCGAGCTCCGAGGCGGCAGTGATCCACCGGTTCATTGCCCAGTCGCGCGGGCGGCAGGAGTGGGGGGTGGAACTTCTCAACCACGAGCGCACCCATGGTCAGCGCGGTGCTCCAAGAGCCGTAATACGTGTAGACCGAGTGCCACAGAATGGACACAACCCACAGGGCTGTGCACGCACAGGTCGCCCACAGCCAGCGGTTCCGCTGGCGCCCAAGGCGGGTACGAAAGTTGGTCTGCTGCACGCAGCTTTATAGCGTGGCGGGTGGCGGCGGTTGCACATGGTCCGGCAGGAATCGGGCCCAGGTGCCGTCTTCCAAGGAGTTTTTCAGGTTCTGCTGATGCCCGCTGAGCAGGCGGTACATGTACCGCCGCAGAAACAAAGCGTCCGCTACGTGGCCGAGCGGGCCCAGGGGCGAGCGGAACGTGAAGGTATCGGTGACGCGGGTGAGGTCGGTCGAGACCGTCTCGAACCGGTGCTCATGGCGGAAGGAGTGGAACGCGCCCTGGACCATCTCGTCGGCGAAGAAGTGGGGCCGTTCGAACGCGGTGATGCGGCTGGTGAGACGCTGGCGGACGAAGAGGTGGCGGCCTTCCCAAGTGATGGTGTCGCCCTGGGTCAACAGTCCATAGGTCGTGCCAGCCACTGCGCGTTCGCCGGTGTGGCGCATCGAGGAGAGGTGAAACTCGACGCAGCGGGCGAGATCGAAGCAGCGGGTCTGCGGCGCGGCCACTTCCGTGATGAGGACGAGCGTGGGCATCCCTCCAGTGTTGGAGAGAGCCAGCGTCGGCGAAAGTGGGTGGCGTTCCGCCGTGCCCCCAGGGATCAGCCCCGTGACAGGCCTTTGACGATGAACCGCGATTGGTTCAGGTGTAACGCCTGGTGGAAGGGCCCGAAACTCGCCCAGACCGTCGCAGGGAGCGGGCCGAACCACGGGTGCGCGTGCGTTGTTGTGCTGCGTCTGATCGCGGCGGTGTCGACGAGCACGGCCTCGAGCGCGGCGATGGACGCGTCGAGGTCCCGCAGGGCGGCGACGGGCTCCGCGGCAGGGTCGGGCTTGTACTTGGCGATGCTGACCTCGATGGGCGACGGGCGGCCTTGGACAAGGTCGGCAAGGGTGGCGGCGAGATCACGGTTCACGCGGGCGAGGTGGTCCGCGACCATCGCGAGGGAGTAGTTCGTGGAACTCTCTTCAAGGCCGCGGAGTCGCTTGATCTGGACACGGGTCGTCGCCGCGGAGCCGGCGCTCTGGATAAGAGCGGTGAGTTCTCGCTGCTGGGCGCGGAGGAGTGCCGCGGCTGTTTCCGGCGGGTGAGCGCGGGTCCAGCGGCGGATGAGGAGGCGGGCGACGAACCGTTCAACGGCGGGGATGCCGGTGGGGGGCATGGTGGTTCTTTCGGGGCGCGGGGCGGGCTGGATGCGGGCAGGTAGCAGCGAGACCGGCCCTGCCATCCTGGTGCGGCTTTGCGCAGAAGCACCGAGGTTAGAGAGCCAACCCCGGCGGCACGGGTCACGGCCGGACGGTCAACTCTGCCTTCTTCGCATCAATCTCCGCTTTGATGCCGCTGACAAACGCCTCCAGACCCATCGCGCCCAGGTCCTTCTCGGTGCCGCGGGCGCGGACCGAGACCTGGTTATTCTCCGCGTCGCGCGGGCCGACGATGAGCATGTAGGGGACCTTCTCGTCGGCGGCGACCTTGACCTTCTGCTGGATGCGGCCGTCGGAATCGTCGAGCTTGACGCGGACACCCGCGCTGCGGAGGGCGTTGGTGACGACCTGCGCGTAGTCGTTGGTCTTCTCGCTGATGGGCATGACGCGGACCTGCTCCGGGCTGAGCCAGGTGGGGAAGGCGCCGGCGAAGTGCTCGATGAGCACGCCGCAGAAGCGCTCCATGCTGCCGAAGGGGGCGCGGTGGATGACGACCGGGCGGTGGGGCTTGTTGTCTGGTCCGACGTAGGAGAGGTCAAAGCGATTGCCCATCTGGTAATCCACCTGGACGGTGCCGAGCTGCCACTCGCGCCCGATGACGTCCTTCACGACGAAGTCGATCTTGGGGCCATAGAAGGCGGCCTCGCCCGGTTCCTGCGAGAAGGAGACGCCGAGGGACTTGGCGGCGTCGATGCAGGCGGCCTCGGCCTTGTCCCATGATTCGGGCGAGCCGGTGAACTTGCTGGAGTCCTTGTCACGCAGACCGACGCGCACTCGGTAGTCCTTCATGCCGAGGATGTTGAAGATGGTCTTGACGAGGGAGAGGCAGCCCTGGATCTCGGCGGGGATCTGGTCCTCGGTGCAGAAGAGGTGGGCGTCGTCCTGGGTGAAGCCGCGGACGCGGGTCATGCCGTTCAATTCGCCGGATTGCTCCCAGCGATAGACGGTGCCGAACTCGGCGAGGCGGACGGGCATGTCGCGGTAGGAGTGGGGCGAAGATCCGAAGATCTTGGCGTGATGTGGGCAGTTCATGGGCTTGAGCATGAAGCCCTGGACGAGTTGGTCGTCCGGCATGATGCGATCGGCGGCGATGGTGGTGGCTTTGGTGCGCTCGTTGATGCCATCGGCGAGGCGCTGGGAGACGCCCTCGACACGGCGCATGACCTCTGAGCAGGAGCAGGTGGCGAGCGCATCGAGGGTGTCGCGCTCGATGATGGGCGGGAACTGTGCGTCCTTGTAGTAGGGGAAGTGGCCCGAGGTCTTGTAGAGATCAAGGGAGCCGATGTGGGGGGTGAAGACCTCGGTGTAGCCCTGTTTTTTCAGTTCGGCGCCGATGAAGTTCTGTAGTTCCTTGCGGACGATTGCGCCGTTGGGGGTCCAGAGGATGAGGCCCTGGCCCACGGTCTCGTCGATGTGGAAGAGGCGGAGGGCCTTGCCGATGACGCGGTGGTCGCGGGCCTTGGCCTGCTCGAGCCGCACCATGTAGGCGTCGAGCTCTTCCTTGCTGCCGAAGGCGGTGCCGTAGACGCGGGTGAGGCTGTCGGAGTTTTCGTCACCGTGCCAGTAGGAAGAGGCGAGCGACATGACGGCGGCGGCGCCGATGCGCCCGGTGCTGGGGACGTGGGGCCCTCTGCACAGGTCTTCCCAGTCTTTGCCGGGGGCGCCAGTTGCGTAGAAGGAGAGCGACTGCGTACCCGACGGGCCGGATGCTGGAGCCGCGACGGGCTTGCTCGACTTATAGACGGACGAAGGCATGCCGAGCGCACGTTCCGCGTTGTCGGTCTTGTACTTGTTGCCCTCGGACTTGAGTTTGGGCAGACCTTCCGCGGCGCTCACCTCGTAGCGGGTGAATGAGCGGTTCTCCGCGATGATCTCGGCCATGCGCTTGTTGATCGCGGCGAAGTGATCGCTTGAGAGCTTTTTGCCCTCGGGTATGGACATGTCGTAGAAGAACCCTGTGTCGGTGGGGGGGCCGTACGCCAGCAGCACGTCTTTGCCGAGCACATCCTGGATGGCCTCCGCCATGACGTGCGCGGCGGAATGCCGCATCAGGGTGAGGGCCTCGGGGCTGGTCGCCTGGCCGGGCTTGGGGCTGGTGATGATGGCGATGGAGACATCGCGGTCGATGACGTGCGCGAGGTCCTTGGTCTCGCCATTCACCTTGATCGCGAGCGCAGCCTTGGCCAGGCCGGAACCGATGGATTGCGCGACTTCAAGGCCGGAGACCGGCTTGTCGAAGGACTTGGTTTTGCCGTCGGGGAGTGTCACTATGGGCATATGGGGCTCACTGAGGTGGTGGCAATGGTGGAATCTGGAGGACTTCGATCGGGTACTCCTGCGAGTAGTCGATTCTCTCCAAGTGGAAAATCACTTCGACGGGCGGGTGGGTTGCTTCGATATCGGTTCGCAGCGCCATCGCGGCGTCGGTGGACGGGAGGGTGCCGCGAACCCAGATGCTGCCGCCTGATCCTGAGCCGCCGGTGTAGACGTTGAGGGTGATGTTTGATCGCTCAGGGGCTGCGAGCAAAGAGGCCGAATACGCGTCGATGTGCCGTTTCGCCTTCCGCATGTTGATCGCCTGCTTAATGCCGTTGTTGGGATTCACGACGACATACACGGCAAACACAGCAAGCACTACGGCGATGCTGACTCCCAGCACGGACCAGAAGCTGCGACGGAACAACATCGAACGGTGCATTGCGCCGTGCGGGGCTTGCGGGGATGATGCTTCGAGGGCAGGCATGGAGCACTCTTACTTGCTGGATGGGTCGGTGGACGGCGCGTACAGCCGGAGGGCCTCGCACTCGGGGCAGCGGTAGGCGATGATCATGCATCCCTTGTTTTCGGGCTTCATGACTGATCCAAACAGCTCCCTTGGTTCCCCCGGATACCAGCGAGGGATGAGGTCCAACTGCAAGGGGCCGGAGCGATCAATCGTGAAACCTGGTTCCATTTCCTTCTGGCAGACGAGGCAGACGGGTTTCTTGGCCATGGCGAGGAGTCCGAAGTGAGAGGATGCTGATGAAACGAAAAACCCGGCGACTTTAGTCGCCGGGTTGAGAGTGTTCGTGGGATGTTCGTCGCTCGCGGGTTCCGGCGTTACCCGCTGCGAGGCGTTGTCGTCGTGGTGGTGGTGAGGCCGGTCATGCAGGATGCTATTCGGCCAATCGCCGCCGGGACAAGCGCAGTTGTCAAAAAGAAAAATGGCGTGGATCCGGCGATATGCCATTGACGAATATATCCATACCAGATATATTGAACCAAGACCATGCTTACCGACCAGCCCAAGGACGCCGCGGAATTGATCGTGCTCTCCCTGCTCGCAGAGGGGGCGCAGTACGGCTACGCGATCTCGAAGGAGGTCGCGGCCCGCTCCGGGGGCCAGGTGCGCCTCACCCCGGGCGTCCTGTACCCGCTGCTCAAAGGGCTGGAATCACAGGCACTGGTGCTTACGTCGTGGGAAGAGGTCAAGGCCGAGGACTCCGCCGACGGCGAGGGGCGCAAACGCAAGTGGTACCGGCTGTCCGCGAAAGGAAAGAAGCGGCTGGAGCAGCGGATCGCCGCGCACAAGGCGTTCCGGGCGATCATCGACGCGTTCATATCTCCGGACGACGCTCAGGGCCGGGAGGTGGCACGGTGAGTGCGCTCAAGCTGCACAAAACCAGCGAAGCAGCCCAGCCGGTGCAGGGGGACTCGGTGTCTTCATGGCTGGACGTGCTGGACAAGCTCCTGGGGCTGCCGCCGGAAGAGGCAAAGGCGATCCGTGAGGAACTCGCGTCCCACCTGCGCGAGCGTGTGCGCGACCTCACGGTCTCGGGAATGGCAGAAGGCGAAGCGGTCAAGGCCGCGATCGGCGAGTTGGGAGACGCGGTGGAGTTGGCTAGGCGTTTTCAGCAGGCACGAAGACCCTCGAAAAGGAGCATGGTCATGCAGGTCGCACTTGTATCGGCGGTGGTCGTTGCGGTGACGGCGGGCGGTCTGGCGATGCGGGGAGCGTCGCAAGCGGCGGACGCCAAGCAGGAAGCCGCCGTCGCCAAGCAGGCAGAGCTGGAAACCAAGAACAAGGCCCTCCAGGCCTTCACGGCCGCGGTGCTGGCGCAGGGAACGGCCCCGCAGAAGGCGGATGGGTACGAGGCCGCGGCGCACGCTTTAGCGGCGGCGGGTGTGCAACCGATCGAGGCACAACGCGCGCCCGTGCTGGCGGCGCTGATGGCCGCGACGGCGGGCGGCGAAGTCGGAGAGGCCAAGGTCTCGAGCAAGGCCACCGATACATGGAAGGCGTTCTTTGAGAACGCCGCTCACTCGGCCGGCAAGGGGCTCGTGGTGAACTTCACGTCCATGGAAGGCCTCAACCTGGCATCGAACGACCCTGTGGGCGTGGAACTCAAGGACGTACGCCTGGACGAAGCGATGCGCCTCCTGAACGTGTCCCGCCAGAGCGACAGCGTGAAGGGCAACATCGCGTACCGCGTCAGTGATTCGGCAGTGGAGTTTGGCAGCGAGGACTTTTTCGATCGCCGCGAGGTCGAAACGCGGACCTACGACCTGGATGCGCTTGTGAAGACCCTGCTCGCAAAGGAAGCAGAGGAGCCCGGGCCCAAGCAGGAGGATCGTCATTCGCGCATCTCCGCCGAGCAATCCGTCTGCGAGGAGGTGTCGCACCTCATCGAGAACATGGTGAACTCGGACATGTGGGTGGACAACGGGGGCAACACCGCCAGCATCCGCCGCTATGCCAGCAAGCTGTTCATCACCGCGCCCGTCCGCCGCTTCCGGGAAATCGAGTGGGTGCTGAAGGAAGCAGGGGCATTCGATCAGCCCCGCGCGGCGGCGACTCGGGCCGCAACGCCGCTGACCGTACACGTGGACCCCGCGAGCAGCGACCTGATGATCACCGATGGAACCGGCAGCGCCATCCGGTGCCGGTCGCTCCGGCTCGATTCTCCCGATGTGATCTCCGCGGTGCTCGAGGACGCCCGTGTGCAGACCAGCGTGCCGTTCCTGGGCGACCTGCCGCTGATCAACCGCAACTTCACGCACGACGTCGACCTCAAGTACATGCTGGATGAACGATCGAGCAATGCGGTCCTGGTGCGTCCGACAGTCGTCATTCCCGAGTCCGAGGCAGGAGTGAAGTAAGCCCAACCAGCGAAGAGAGCCCTTCCCGGGTGGTGTCGTACGCTCACCGGGAAGGGGTCTTTACGCGTGCAATGCCCGTTCTGTAACGCCGACAACGACAAGGTCATCGACTCGCGTTCGAGCGAGGGTGGCAAGGTCATCCGCCGGCGCCGGGAGTGCGTGGGCTGTCACCGCCGGTTCACCACCTACGAACGGGTCGAGCAGACCGCACGGCTCATGGTCATCAAGAAGGATGGTCGCCGGGTCCCCTTCGACAGGGAAAACATCCTGCGGGGCGTGCAAGCCGCCTGCGGCAAGCGGAAAATAACTGTGGAATCCCAGCAGCACCTGGTGGACGCTGTGGAAGAGGAATTGCACCGCGAATTCGACCGCGAGGTATCCGCCGAGGTCGTAGGGCAGCGGGTGATGGCGCGGCTGCGCGACCTGGACGAGGTCTCCTACGTCCGGTTCGCCAGCGAGTACATGAAGTTCCGAAGTGTGGACGAGATCAAGGGCCTGCTGGAGGGCCTTGGCAACCGCGTGAAAGACGTCAAGGAACAGCAAAAACTGTTCTGACCCGTAGCTCATTGCCCTCTCGAGATTGCCCAATTCCGAACCTTTCCCGTTCCGTGTTCTCGGGCGGTCCTCGCCTCCTGCACGCCGCCTATCCGCGTGGGCATTGATGATTTTCTTCATGAAGCCGGACCCCCGGCCCGGGGTGGTCCGAAAATGGAGAGGTCTATCCCATTGGGCCGCGCGGCCAGTGCGCGCTCGCACGTCATGCCGGTTCGCGGTTCAATCCTCAGAAAGGTCGCGTCATGCAGAGTCTCGTGCGTCTGATCGGTTCCGCTGCTGTTCTCGTGCTCGCCGCCGGTGCGGTGGCGCAGGTGACTCCCACGTGCGAAGTGGATCCATGCTTCGAGGGCTGCGGCAAAGCAAACATGCTCATGGCCCGCGCCCGCGCCGGGCTGCCGATCACCGAGCAGGGTGGGCCGCCGATATTCACCGATCGTGAGGCTCCCAGCGCGACTGATGTCCTCTCCACCAACCTCGACATCGAAATCAACCCCACCAACGGCACCATCACCGGCAGCAACGAGATGGTCGTCCGCTCCACGGGCAACAGCCTGACCCAATTCACGTTCATGCTGAGATCGCAATTTGTCGTGTCGCAGGTGCTCGTGGACGGCAGCCCCGTCGGGCTCCCCACCGCGCCCGGTGCGAATTCCTACGCCCGTACCGTCACCCTGCCCCACGCGTACAACACCAACGACCAGTTCACCGTCAAGATCTTCTACTCCGGCACCGCGGTCTCCCGCGGCTTCGGCTCCATCGAATTCACCTCGCAGAACAGCCAGCCCCTGGTCTCTTCTCTGAGCGAGGCCTATTACGCCGGCACCTGGTGGCCCGTGAAGGACGGAGACGTTTTCCTCCCGGGAGATAACGGCGACAAGTTTGTGGGCTCCGTCGCCATCACCGCGCCCAACACGCTCAACTCTGTCTCCAACGGTGTCCGCGGATCGGTCGAAGCCCTGAGCGGCGGCCGCAGCAAGTACCACTGGAGCACAAACTACCAGACTTCGCCGTACCTCTGGTTCTTCAGCACCACCAACTACAACGTCTGGACACAGACATACTCCTACCCGCTCCCCGGCGGCGGCATCGGAACCATGCCCGTCGAGTTCGCGATCTACCCCACCGACGACACCCCCACGAACCGCGCCGCCTGGGAAAAGTGCCTCCAGATGATGGCCACCTACCGCCCTATCTACGGCGAGTACCCCTTCATCAACGAGAAGTACGGCATCTACGAGTTCCCGTTCAGCGGCGGCATGGAGCACCAGACCTACACCGGCCAGGGCACGTTCAACGAGAGCGTCACCGCGCACGAGCTCGGCCACCAGTGGTGGGGCGACAACGTGACATGCAAGACCTGGAACCACATCTGGCTCAACGAGGGCTTCGCGACGTATACCGAGGCCCTGTGGGAGGAGCGCAAGCCCGGCAGCAGCGGCCTGCCCGCGCTCAAGGCCGCCATGGCCGCGCGCCGCCCCGCCCAGAACACCAGCACGGTGTACGTGACAGACGCCGACTGCGCCAACATGAACCGCATCTTCAGCAGCACCTACACCTACAACAAGGGCGGCTGGGCCCAGCACATGCTCCGCCACGTCGTGGGCGATACCAGCTTCTTCGGCGGCCTTCAGGCCTACCGCACTGCGTACACCGGGCAGGGCGCAACTACGGAGAACTACCGCGACATCATGGCCGGGTACAGCGGCAAGAACCTTGACCAGTTCTTCTCCCAATGGATATACGGCGTCGGTGCTCCCTCCTACGCCTACGGATGGCAAAGCACCGCCATCAACGGCCAGAACTACCTGAAGCTCTCCATCCGCCAGACGCAGGCTGCCACCAGCGGAGCCAACAGCAAGTTCAGCATGCCCATCGATGTGAGCATCACACGCACCGGCGGCACCACCCTCGCCGTTGCCGACAACACCGCCCGCACGCAGAACTTCCTTATCCCCATCCCCACAACCGCCACCGCCGTCACGCTCGATCCTGACGACTGGATCCTGAACGACGCCAAGACCTCCGAGGCCTATCAGGCCGGCAGCGCCCGCCTTGTGTCGGCGTCGCCCATGCCCGGCACGAACGTCACAACCGGCCCCAGCCTCGTCCGCATGTGGCTGAACGAATCCGTCTCGACCCCGGCCAGCAACTTCACCGTCACGGGCCCTTCCGGAGCCGTGCCATTCACCCTTGGCCTCTCGGGCAATCCCAGCATCGCGACGCTCACCTTTTCCGGCCCGCTCGCCCCGGGCGCGTACACCGTGGCGCTCAACCGCGTCACGACACTCAACGGTTCGCTCGGCGTGGACGGTGAAATCGTCGGAAACACCCTCCCCTCCGGCGACGGCATCGATGGCGGCCCCATCGCGTTCGGCTTCACCGTCGGCCCCGCGTGCAACGACATCGACTTCAATAACGACGGCCTCTACCCCGACACCGCCGACATCGACGACTTCCTGAGCGTCTTTAGCGGCGGGCCGTGCAGCACCGGCGTGTCCGCTTGCGACCCCATCGACTTCAACAACGACACTTTGTACCCCGATACCGCCGACATTGACTCGATCCTGAGCGTTTTTAGCGGTGGCCCTTGCCTCTAATCCGCCGAGCCTGATCTCCCCGCGTCCCGGGCACAGGCCCCGCGCGCGGGGAATCGAAAATTCCAGAGAGCGCCCCGCCGCGTTCCCCGCATGGCTGTGGCAAGAACTCCTGCGCACGGGGTTCCTGCCACCCGAAAGGACGCCCATGCGCACCCGATACGCCCTCCTCGCCATCCCCCTGCTCACAGGCGCCGCCCACGCCCAGTGCACACTGCTCGCCCTTGATGACTTCGGCCTGGGGCTCCGTCAGGCCGGAGGCAACGGAAATCCACGCACCGTGTTCGCGGGCGACAACCTCAACGGCATCTGGGCCCGACAGCCCAACGGCGCCCGCTGGCGCACCACCGATGGATCAGGTGTCGCCAACTGGATCTTCGCCGCCACGTCCGACGACTCCACCGAGCCCCGCCAGAACGACGAGTACAACGGCACCGCGTTCTCCGACAACCACACAGCGCTGCTGCTGCCCTTCACGCCCCCCGCCGCCGCCTTCACCTTCGCCGTCAATACCGTGATGCCACTGGGCCTCCCCGCCGGCGCATACGTCGGTTTCACCTCGGCCGCCACCGCTACCAACAACTTCCAGAACGACGGCGTCCTGTACTTCGCCGTCACCGGCGAAGGCAACTGGACGCTCTTCGCCAACGGTGCGCAGGTTGTCGCCTCCGGCACCTGCGGCCTGGGCCAGCCGTGGGACGGCTGGACCGAGGTGCGATTCACCCTCGATCCGGTACTGCACACCGTCAGCGGCAAGGTTGGTGACACTTTGTTCGGGCCCTACACCGTCAACCTCACGCATGCCATCAACTTTGTCGGCGCTGAGAACATCGACAGCAGCCTCTGGTCCGTTATCAACAAGCTCGTGGTCCTCCAGGGGCCTGGCCCCACGGCCCAGGCTTCCACCGGCACACCGCAAGCCTGCCCCGGCGCCACCATCACCATGAACGCAGCCAGCACCGCGACTGGTGACACACGCTTCCAATGGTTCCGCGACGGATTCCCGCTCGCCGACGGCCCGCTCGGGGGCACCACCATCAGCGGGGCCCACGAACAGCAGCTTTCCATCTCCGGCGTTTCGCCGGCCGACTCGGGCGGATACACCTGCCTCGTATCCACGTTCTGCGGCTGGGCCCAGACATTGCCGCTCGAGATCACAGTGGGCGGCCCCGCGTGCGGCAGCGCCGTGTGCAACGACATTGACTTTAACAACGATGGCCTCTTCCCAGACACCACGGATATCGACGACTTCCTGTCGGTCTTCTCCGGCGGTGCCTGCCCAACCAGTTCCTGCGACCCCATCGACTTCAACAACGACAGCTTGTACCCAGACACCGCCGACATCGACTCGATGCTCAGCGTGTTCAGCGGCGGCCCCTGCCTGTAACTTCTTGCTCACGCACGGCCAAACGACGCACAGGCTGCGAACGCCCTGCGCACAGACAGCGAACCTGCGCGCACATTGCCGCCATTCGCTCTGGCTGCTCAGAGTGGGGGATTGCAATGCCCTTCCACTCTCATGTAGCATGCGCGCTCACCACCGTCCCGCAAGGAGAGCACCATGGCGACCACCCGTTCCGTCACCGCCGCGCTGTGCCTCGCCGGGTCTGCGTCCATGCTGTTCGCGCAGCCGGGCTATATGCACCAGCGCCAGATCGGCAACACCGCGAGAGAGATGTACCGCGACGCCGTGCCGACCCCCATCGACGCGCTCACCCCGGACGACTTCGGATGCTTCACCATCGGCTCCATCCAGGCAGCCACTACCGCGCCCGGCGACGTCCTGCTGGCCCGACACCGGCCCGACGGCAGCGTCATCTGGGCCCGCCGCTTTGATGGCCTCTCGAACGAGCAGGGCTACAAGGGCGCGATCGTCCAGAACGGCAACTACATTGGCGTTTTCACCACGACCGCCCCCGCCAACATGCAGACCGGGCTCATGGAGGTCACCCCGTTGGGCAACCTCGTCGGCATCCCCCGCATCTTCCGTGGCACGGGCGCGACAGAATCCGTCCAGGACCGTGACGTGGGCGTCTCCATCCGCGTTGTCGACAACGACTTCCGCATGATCACCGCGAACTTCTCCCAGGGCACCGGCATCCCGCAGCAGGGCGTCATCATCCGCACCGACGCCGCGAACAACCCCATCTGGGTCCGCCGGTACATCTACCCAACCCCTTCCCCCTCCGTCTCATTCGCCGACATCACCATGATCCCCGCGACGCCCCCGGTCACCTTCCCGACATATGTCGTCGTCGGCACCATGACGGATGTCAATGGCACCAGCCACAGCATCCTCGTCCTCCGCATCGACCCCTCCGGCGCAGTCCAGAGCGGCTGGTCCATCGGCTTCCCCGTCGGTTTCCCCGCGCACCTGTACGGTGACGGCATCGAGTACATCCGTGGCCAGCAAGTTGTCATCAGCGCCCACCTGCGCCCCACGCTCACCAATCCCGCCAGCGTTGTGGCCGTCACCCTGGTGTTTAACCCGCTCACCGGTGCGCTCTCCTGGGTCAATTCCTTCGACCAGTTCTTCCCCGGCCGCGCCGCGGTGGACTGGCGCCCGGAAGAAGGCGCCCTCGTCGGCGGCGAGTGGCGCCAGCCCGTCGGCGCATCCTTCGTGCCCCACCCCATGCTGCTCCTGACCGACGGCGCCGGCGCGACCTTCGGCGCGTCGATCCACACCAACTCCACAGACGCCAGGTACGACTCGGCCACTATTTTCAACGGCATGTTCGGCAAAAGAATCCTCGCCTCCGGCTGGGGAACCTTCAGCCCCACCTACGGCATGATCGACGCGCTGCTGACCCGCGCCAACAACCTCGGCAGCACGCCCGGCTGCCCCGAGACCGCGCTCTCCACCGCCACGGTCACCGCGATCCAGGTCTCACCGCGCGGCCCGCAATGGGTGGACGACCCCGCCTCCACGTTCCTCCAGGGCCCCTTCAACCCAGAACCACTCCGCGACGACTTCGTGTGCCGGGCGTCCCCCTGCGACCCCATCGACTTCAACAACGACGGCCTCTTCCCGGACACCCAGGACCTTGACGACTTCCTCAGCGTCTTCAGCGGAGGGCCCTGCTCGACAGGCATGTGCAAAGACCTGGACTTCAACAACGACACCCTCTTCCCCGACACCGCGGATATCGACTCGATCCTGAGCGTGTTCAGCGGCGGGCCATGCCTGTAGAAGGGCCTCTTACTTCACCGGCACCACCGGCACCCACTCCACCATCATCTTTTTGCCCAGCCAGAACGAACGCACTTCGGTACCCGGGGGCATGAGAAAGACCAACCACAGCGACTGATCGGTGCGGCTCTCTTCCAGGCGTGGCGCCTGGGAGAGGCCGCGCACGATATTGATCGGATCGATGATCACGATCTTGGAGTTCATGTCCTGGTACAGCAGCCCGCAGGGCTCGTAGAACTGCCCCTGCGAATCCTGCAGCACCGGCTGCACCACCTCCAGTGCCCTGGTGATCGACTTGCCCAGGATGCTCTTCTTGTTGCTGGGCTCCATCTGGATCATCACCCAGACCTTGCCGTCCTGCGGTGCGAGCTCTTCCAGCGTGCCCTTATCGCTGGCGGAAGCAGTGAAGTTGGCGGAAGCGAGCTTGCCGGCCTCTGTCTCCGCGCTGCCCGCGGGGACGCCGAAGGGAAGCCTCCCGCCG
>CALLYM010000114.1 GCA_937858155.1 uncultured Phycisphaerales bacterium
GGGATCGGGCCCGGCGCGGGGTGAGTGTTCAGCTGACCGCGCGTTCGGCTTCCGCGGATCGATCGGCAGCAGTGCGTTCCCCTGCCCCTGGTGCGGCCGCTCCCTGTGGTAGAACGCCATGTATTGCCTGAGGAGGTACCCCAGGTGCCGCTCGCCAAACGCCACGAAGTGGTCCAGGCACTCACGCCGGCACGACTTGATCCACCGCTCGGCGTAGATGTTGAGCTGCGGCGTGCAGATCGGCAGGCGGACCGAGTGGCACCCGCGCTCCTTGAGCCTCTCTCGGAACCCCTGCCCGAACTTGGTGTCCCTGTCCTGGATCAAGAGCGACGGCTTATAGAAGCCCTGCTCGGAAGCCTTGTTCACAAAGGACGATGCCTGGTTCGCCGTCCACTCGTGCGTAGGGTGGTACGTCGGCTTGCACAGGATCACCCGGCGTGTATGCACGTGGATGAAGAACAGCACGGTGCACGTGCGCCACCCCTTCCAGGTGAGCGAGGGCACGAGCGCGTGGACGGCGGCTAGCGCCCGCCCTTTCAGGGCGGAGCCGCGCTTGGGGTCACGTTCCAGAGGCTGCGCTCGCGGGGCCTTGCTTGCCTCTGGCAACGGGCGTGCGCTGCTTTGCGGCGGGAGGAGGTGAGCACTTGGTGTTGCAATGAGGTTGCCGCGCGACGGTGCTCGGGCTGGCGCCCGAGCCTCTAATGGGGAAGGGTGTGCGTGGGAGGGGCTTGTTGTGTACCGCGTGCAGGAATGTGGGGACATTGCAGGAGCGTCGGCCGGCGAACATCCGGGTGGGCGGGGGCATACATACCATGCTGGCGGAGCGGGGGATGCGCGGGGTGCGGCGTGCGCCCCCGCCCGGTGTGCTGTTGGCCCCTCCTTCTGTCGGAGGCGACGATGAATGTGTCTTTGGTCCTCGTTCGCGACGATGGGCGTCAGCAGGATGTGCCGCTCAAGAAGGCCACGCAGGTCATCGGGCGTGCGACGGACTGCGGCCTGCGCATCCCGAGTTCGTCGGTCTCGCGTCACCATTGCGAGGTCACGGTGAGCGAGGGGAAGGCGACGCTGCGCGACCTGGGCAGCAGCAACGGCACGTTCGTGAACCGCAAGAAGGTGGCGATGACGGACCTGGATGCAGGGGACCTCATCTCCATCGGCGAGTTTGTGTTTGTCGTGCGCGTGGACGGCGACCCCAAGGACATCGACGCGGAAGAGTCTTATGACGAGGGGATCGTGCTGCCGCCGAAACCGGCGCCGGCTGCGGCACCCGCGGCGAAGTCGCCGGCAAAGGCCGCACCCAGTGCGCCGACGGCGAAGCCAGCGCCCGCCAAGAAGAAGGACGATGACGACGATGACCTGCTCTCGTCGAACGATCCGGACGACAGCAGTGTCGCGGACTTTGACTTCCTGGATGAGGATGAGGACCTGAAGAAGCAGCCGAAGCTGTAGGCGAAGGGACGGGGGCGCGGGTGGCGCGGGGATGCGCTTACGCCGTGCGGTGCACGGAAACAGTTGTTCAGCGTCGTTCAGGCCGCCTTGGGCTTGGGCGCTGCGGGCGGTGGGGCTTCAACGCCTTGCTTCTGCGGTACGCGGATGTTGGTGCTGCAGGTTTTGCAGCGGACGGTCTTGCCGCGGCAGGATTCCGGGACGGCGAGCACCTTCCTGCACACGAGGTTGGGGCACATGATGCGGACGTGGGGTTGTGTGGGCCCTGCGGTAGACATGGTTTCCTCGCGTTGGTGCTGCGGAACAATCGGACGTGGGCGGCGTGCGCTTGACCATGGGACGGGCGAAGGACCTACGCTGCCCGCACGCACGCGTAATCGGACCATGCAACCATGCCGCTATCGGACCAGCACAACACGTCACGCCTCACCGCGGTGGTCGGGATGCAGTGGGGCGACGAAGGGAAGGGAAAGATCGTTGATCTGCTCGCCGCGGGGCATGACGCGGTGGTGCGGTACAACGGTGGGGCGAATGCCGGGCACAGCGTGGTGGTGGGGGGGACGCGGTACTCGCTGCACCTGATTCCTTCGGGGATTCTGTATCCGGGCAAGCACGCTGTCATAGGGAACGGCGTGGTGGTGGACCCGTGGAAGCTGGTGGAGGAACTGGATGGGCTCGCGGGGAAGGGCGTGGACACATCGGGGCTCGTGCTGTCGGATCGGGCGCATGTCGTGCTGCCTTATCACAAGGTAGAGGACGGGCTGCGGGAGGACCTGCTGGAGCGGGGGAGTGCACCGTCCCAGACGAAGATCGGGACGACGCGGCGCGGGATCGGCCCGGCGTACGCGGACAAGGCGCACCGGGCTGGCGCGGTGCGTGTGCGGGATCTGGCGCGCGCGGACTCGCTGCGTGAGCGCATTGACCTGGCGCTGGCGCTGAAGGGATCGATGCTGAGCGCGGCGAAGGGCGTGGATGCCAAGGACCTCGACGCGGCGGCGCTGACGGAGCGGTGCCTGGCGGTGGGGGAGCGGCTGGGCCCGATGGTGAAGGACACGACGCAGTTCCTGCACCATCAGTTGGTGCTGGGCAAGTCGCTGTTGTTCGAGGGCGCGAACGGATCGCTGCTGGATGTGGACCACGGCACGTACCCGTATGTCACAGGGTCGTCGTGCATCACGAGCGGTATCGGGACGGGCACGGGCGTGCCGGCGTCGCGCCTGCAGCGGATCGTGGGCGTGATGAAGGCGTACTCCACGCGGGTGGGGAGCGGGCCGATGCCGACGGAGTTGATGGGCGGGGCGGATGATGCCATTGCGCACCGGATCCGCGAGCGCGGGCGGGAGTACGGCACGACGACGGGCAGGCCGCGGCGCGTGGGTTGGCTGGACCTGGTGGCGCTGCGGTACTCGGCGATGATCAACGGCGTGACGGGGCTGGCGCTCACGATGCTGGACGTGTTCGCGGGCTTTGACGAAGTGAAGGTGTGCACCGCGTATGAGATCAACGGGGAGAAGACGCCTTTCTTCACGCCCGACGCGGTGGACCTGGCGCGGGCGAAGCCGGTTTTGACGAGCATGGCGGGGTTCAAAGAGGACATCGCGGGGTGTCGCAAGCGGGCGGACCTGCCGGACAACGCGAAGCGGTACATCGACTTCATTGAAAAGACGGTGGGCGTGCCTGCGGACATCATCAGCGTGGGGCCCGGGCGCGAACAAACGATCGGGCTGTGAAGGCTACCCATGACTTGTCCAC
>CALLYM010000115.1 GCA_937858155.1 uncultured Phycisphaerales bacterium
ACGTCGTTGGCCTGGGCGGCCCGCCAGAACGCGGTGGCGCCCATCGGCTCGACCCAGTCGTCGCCGTAGCGGAACTTGCGGAACCACAGCTTGCGGATGACCCGCGCATTGACGTCGGCGCCCTTGTCGAGCAGCGCCGTCATCAGGGTGAGGTAGTCGGTGTGCTCTTCGTCGACGGTCGGCTGCGGGTACCAGGTGTTGTGCCGCCATTTCATGTCGACGGCGGCGTAGAGCGGCGCCAGTCCGTCGATGTTGGCCAGCGCCGGATCGGCGCCGTGCGCCAGCAGGTACATCGCCATGTCGAGATGGGCGTTGATGATCGCCTCGACGATCGGCTCCAGCGCCAGTCGGTTGCGACTGGAAATGGTCTGCGCATGTGTCGAGCCGACGATGTCAAGCTCGCGTCGAATGTCCGACGCCGTGAATGTGGCAGCGCGCGGCCAACAGTTGCCGAAGATGGTCACGGCTGCTCATCCTCGTCTGCGGCAACACTCAGGCGCGGAGGCTGCGTCGTCGTCCGTTCTCCTTGCAGATACGCAAACGGGTCGACGTGGCGGGCTCGTCGTCCCGGCCCGTATAGCGGTTCTTCACCCGCTCCTTCTGCGTATACGCCCGCACGTTCTCGATGTAGTTCGTGCACAGCCGACGGATGGCGTCCTCGTCCGCGGAAATCGCCCGCTGCACCTCACCCTTGATGATGTCCTCGTACTCCTCCTTCACCACCGCCAGGAGCTCGCGGTACCGTTTCTTTGTGTTCTCGTCGCTGATCAGCGAGTGGTGGGAAAGCCCGCCCTCCAGCTCGTTCATCACCATGAAGGGGTTGATGCACCGCTCCTCGATCGCCTGGCGCGACACCATCGCGTTGCTCACCTTGTCCTGGATATACCGGGGCGAAATCCCGTTCATGCCCTCGCGGTGCGCCTCCTCCTTCAGCTCGCGCACGCTGTCCTCGGTGAAGCCAGGGATCGACTTCCCGTTGTACAGCTTCAGCTTCTGCAGCAGCGCCAGCCCGGCCTTCTTGGGCTCCTCCAGGCGCGTCAGCACCGCCCACATCGCCGCCACCTCCAGCGTGTGCGGGGCGATATGGATGTTCTTCACCCGCGCCGCGTTGAAGTCCTTCTGATAGATCCGGACCTCATCGTCCAGCCGGATGTTGTACGGCACGTCGATCTTCACCGTCCGGTCACGGAACGCTTCCATCATCTCGTTGTTCTGGAGACGCTTGTACTCCGGCTCGTTCGTGTGCCCCAAAATCACCTCGTCGATCGCGGTCTGCGCGAACTTCTTGGGCTTGATCATGTGCTCCTGGCTCGCGCCCAGCAGGTCATACAGGAACGCCACGTCCAGCTTCAGCACCTCGATGAACTCACAGATGCCACGGTTCGCAATGTTGAGCTCGCCGTCAAAGTTAAACGCCCTCGGGTCGCTGTCGCTGCCATACTGAGCGATCTTCCGGTAGTTGATGTCGCCAGTCAGCTCCGTTGAGTCCTGGTTCTTCTCGTCCTTGGGCTGGAACGTGCCAATGCCCACGCGGTCCTTCTCGGAAAGAACAATCCGCCGCACCCGCACGTGCTCCATCACGCGCCGCCAGTCCCCGTCATAGAACGCCATCAGGTCCTCGAGCACCTTCCGGCAGAACGGGTCCGGATCGCCGATGACCCGCAGCTTCCCGCCGTGGTGCTTGGGCTTGTAGCTCTCGTTCAGCCGCGCCAGGACATCCGCCCGCGCCTCCCTCGGGATGAGCACCAGCGGCTCCTCATGCATGGGGCACTTGAATTCGTGCGTCTTCACAGCGGACTTGGCGTCCCCGTGCGTCGGAGAGACTTCGCAATGCTCGTCCAGCATCCACGAGAATGAGTACAACGCCCCCTCGGGCGTCCTCGAATAGTGCTCCGCGCCCTTCTTCATCAGCCTCGCGATCGTGCTCTTGCTGCTCCCGACCGGCCCGTGCAGCAGCAGAATCCGCTTGTCCGTGCCGTAGCCCTCGGCAGCGCTCCGCAGGAAGTCCACCAGCGTCATCAGCGCCATGTCGAGCCCGAAGATCGCGTCCTGCCCGTTGTCAAACGGATCGCTGAAGAAGTGGTACCGCACGCACTCCTTCTTGAACATCTTGCTCCGCTCGAACCCCTGCGACAGGATGGCGTCGTACATCCGCTGGTACGCGTTCCGCACCACCGCCGGATTCGCGGCGCAGATATCCAGGTACTCAAAGAACGTCCCCGTCCAGTGCTGGTCCTGGAAGCGCCGCCGATCAAGGCGCGCCTCGATCGCACCCAACAGGTCCGCCGAGCGGGTTGGGCTGCTCGCCCCCCACTCGGGGTTGAAGTTCAGTACCGCGTGCGACCGGGCAATCGCGCTCAGCATGGCGTCCTCCAGCCTCTGAACGCCGGGCGGGGAGTCTGCCTTGATGCACGCCCCGCCACCCTGCGAGCGACGATGCGCACACCACCCCTCGGCGTCCGTGCAATACCGCGCGGACGTGAACAAACGTGCGCGCGACGTGGGAGGGGTCGCCCACAACAAGCGCGGCCCCATAAACCTATCGTCCCCCAGCCCCGCCCGGATCGCTCCACTTTGACAAAATCTTGCGCATCAGCCACTTGTGATCGCACCGAGCGTCGCTTTCAACGCCCGGCGGCCATATCCCCCCGTTTGCGTTACGCCCCCCAATTGCAGATAATCCGACCATGAATACCCAGCGCCTGGCCTGCCGATCCGCCGCCCTCCTCCTCACTACCACCGTTCTCGTCTCCTGCGCGGGCGAGCCGCGCGCCACCCCGTCACACAACCAGCCCCCGCGCGTTGTTCGATCCATCACGACGACAGAACACCGCGAAGTCACGCGCGACAACCCCAACACCGACCACCGCACCGACACCCACGCCGACGCCCGCACCACACACGCCGCCTCCACGCCGGTCGCCCCCGCTCTTACTGACCCCCCCGGCACTATCACCCTCGATGGCGACACACGCGACTGGCCCGCCGCCACCGTCGCACTCTCCACGCCCGAGCACGCGTTCTTCCGATTCATGGTCGCCGACCAGCGGTACACGCTGCAAGCCGCCGACCACACCACCGTCATCATGCTCGACGCGGACAACGACGCTGCCACCGGCAAACCCGTCACGCTGGGCGACGCAACCCTCGGCGTCGATATCGAAGCGCAGTTCTCCCCCATGGGCGAAAGCGGCAAACTGCAACGCGGCACCACGGTCCTGACGTACGACGGGCCTTCACCGACGCGTGCCAACGCGTACGACTGGGACCTTGCCTGCACCCCCACCTACGCCAGCGACTGGTACGAGGCACGCATCACCCGCACGCCGCGCACCGAGCCCAGCTGCACGAAGAAAGGCCTCCTCTCCTCGGGCACTTCCCGCGGCGTAGTCGCCACGCTGGACACCGCCGGCACGCCCGACGCGTGGAGCCCCGTCTTTGCCCTCGACAACCCGCCCGCGAAGCCGGAGACCGGAGCGAACGCCGCCATCCCCGAGAAGCCCGAGCACGCCGTCCGCGTCGTCTCCTACAACGTCCTCCGGTCAAGCCCCAACGCCAAGCCCCAGGTCTTCCAACGCATCCTGGGCGCGCTCCAGCCCGACATAGTCCTTGTCCAGGAATGGGAGTCTCATTCCGAATCCGAAATCGCCGACTGGTTCAACTCCATGATGCCCGACGACAAACGGTCCTGGAATATCGTCGCCATCGCCGACACCGTTCAGAACGGCGGCGGCGTCGCGGTCGTGAGCCGCTACCCGCTCCACGCCGCTCTTGATGCACGCCCGACCGTCCCAGCCGGCGTGAACGCGGGCAAGCCCATCCGCGCGGCCGTCGCCATCGCCGACGCCCCCAGCGGCCCCATCATCCTCTCCAGCACGCACCTCAAGTCCGGTGGCGCCTCCGGTAGCCCCGAGGACGTCCGACGCACCGAGGAAGCACGCGCCCTCAACGCCATCATCTCCGCCAAAGCGCCCGCCGGCGCCTGGCGCATCATCGCGGGCGACATGAACCTTGTCGGAAGCCGCGAACCCATCGACATCCTCACGTCCAAACTCGACGCCGACCACTCGGACCTCTCCCCCGCCCCCACGCGCACGCTGGGTGACGCGACCTACCTCACATGGAGCGAGAACGGCAACGCCTTCACGCCAGGCCGCCTCGACTGGCTGCTCTACAGCGATTCCAACGCCCGCGCTGCCAACGCCTTTGTCCTTGACACGTCCCGCCTCTCCGACGAATCGCTCTCCCGCGCCGGCCTCACGACCACCGACACTGCCCAGGCCACCGACCACATGCCCCTCGTCGTGGATCTGGTTGCAGTGAAGTGAGCCAGTCAGAGACCTCTTTCTGCGCTTCACCTCATAGCTAATGCATGCCGATAAAACGGTTCTGTGACACTTCTGTCCTTCAAGTTCCGTGTTGCGGAGGCCATTCGCGCAAACCTGCTTCAGTACATCGTTCTCGCGATAATTTCAGCGGGTCTTTGCGTCGTGCATGTCGAGCTGCAACGCCGGTGCTGCCCCGCTTCGATCGACTTTGATCGTTCACTGCGTGTCACCGATGGCAATACCGTGACAAGCTGTCTTGCATACACACCATCTTGGGACCGCATGCTTGTAGAACCAACCATCCTGTGGTTTGACCAGGCAAGCACACCTGCCGGGTCCTTCGAGAAATTCACGCCCGTCAATATCAAACCGCTCGCAGCGAGTACACACTACCAATCCGTCCTTTGGAGCGAATATGGCTGGCCTGTGCGATGGTGTGGTGGTGGCTTCGGTGGGACACAGCCACGCGGTACTGCCGTCCCGGCAGGAGAAGCTGAAGGCAGCTTCAACCTCTTTGCCCCGTTCCCGCTCACGGTCCATCCATGGCGTGTGGCACTGACGTGGACGATGTGGTTTTGTTTCTTGTGGTCCATATGCCTCACGACTCACTTTGCCCGTCGATACATTCGCCGGCGTCGTGCCCAATGCGCGGCGTGCGGGTATTCGGCCTGCAACTCCATATGTCCTGAATGCGGCGCTGCTCGCATGCCGCGCCTCGCTTGATGTCTAGAACAACCGCATCTGCCCACCCACCTCCGGCCGTTTGAGGTGCGCGGTCGACAACGGCCGGATATCACGGTTCAGCCCATACCGCCGCCTGAAAACATCAAAGGTCTGCGCCAACTGCTCCGCCAATGCACCATGCCCGCGCCGTCTGTTGTCGTTGGCCTGGTAGAGCTTCCCCCCGCGCGCCTGCCGGATGAGCGACTCCACATTTTCTGCCCTCTCAGGGTGCACCGAACGCTTCAGCCAATCCAGGAACAGGTCCTTGACTTGGTACGGCAGCCGCAACAGCACCACCGGCAATACGCTGCCAGCCATGCTTCCACACGCCATTGCTTCGATCCTCTGCCTGCTCCCGATGCGGGCATCCCCGCACGCCGCCGCTGCTTCCGCAGCAACACCTGCCAATCCTCTCCGCATCGCGGTCATCGGCATGTCCCACGGCCACGTCGAGGGCCTCTTGTGGCAGGACCGCGAGCGGGAAGACATTCAAATCGTCGGCGTCTACGAGCCAAACCGGACCCTCTTTGACCGCCTCGCCACCAAGTACAACCTCGACCCCTCGCTCTACTCCGACAACCTCCCCACGATGCTCGACAAGGCCAAGCCCGAGGCGGCGAGCGTCATGGGGCCCATCAGCGAGCACAAGGCCGCGGTGGAAGCCTGCGCACCCCGTCACATACACGCGCTGCTCGAGAAGCCCCTCGCCTTCGACACCGCCGACGCCACACGCATGGCGCAGCTCGCCGAGCAAAACCACGTTCTCGTCCTCACCAACTTCGAGACCAGCTGGTACGCCTCCCTGCGCGAAGCCAAACGCCTGATTGATTCGGGTGAATTGTCCCCCATACGCAAGATGATCTTCCGCCACGGCCACAAAGGCCCGAAGGAGATCGGCTGCTCCACGGAGTTCACCGACTGGCTGACCGACCCTGAAAAGAACGGGGGCGGAGCACTCGTGGACTTTGGCTGCTACGGCGCTGTGCTCTCCACGTGGCTCATGCAGTGCCAGCGTCCCACCACCATCACCGCCTCCGCCACCACACTCAAGCCCGCCATATACCCGCGCGTCGACGACGACGCCACCATCATCCTCACGTACCCCACCGCCACCGCGACCATCCAGGCTTCCTGGTGCTGGACGCACGACAACAAGGAGGCGGACATCTACACCGAGAAAGGTTCCATCCACGCCGGCAAGTGGGACAGCCTGTCGACCAGAGCCCAGAACGCCCCACCAGTCACCGTGAGCCCACCAGCGAAGCCGCCCGAGCTCGAGAACGAGTGGACCTACCTGCGCAAGGTCATCCGTGGCGAATGTCCGGTCGATCCACTCTCAAGCCTGGAGTACAACGTCATCGTCGCGGAAGTCCTGGACACCGCGCGCCATCAGTGCGCAGACACACCAAAGCGACGCTAGATGCCCGGGGAGCACGCGCCGCACCCCGCCGGTATCATGCCCCTCGTGCCCACGGAAGCGCCCCCAAACGCAACCCTCCTCCTCACCGCCGCCGCGGCGGGCGATGCCTCCGCGCGCGACAACCTCCTCCCCCTCGTCTACGACCAGCTCCGCCGCGCCGCACAACTCCACCTCGCGAACGAACGCAAGAACCACACCCTCTCCGCCACCGCCTTGGTCCACGAGGCCTACCTCAAGCTCCTGGGCCCCCGTGACGTGCCCTGGCAGAACCGTGCGCACTTCTACGCCGCGGCGACCCAGGCCATGGAACGCATCCTCATAGACCACGCCCGGGCCAAGGCCGCCGCCATCCGGGGCGGCCCCGAGGCCCGCCAGGCCGCCATCGCCCTCACCTCGCTCCCTACCCCGTCATCAGAAAAAGAAAACGCCGGATTCCTGATCCTCGCCGACGCCATCGCCCGCTTGGAGAGCGTGGACGCACAATCCGCCCAGGTCGTCAGGCTCCGCTACTACGCCGGCCTCACTACCGAGCAGACCGCCGCGGCCACCGGCGTGTCCGAGCCCACCATCAAGCGCGCATGGGCCTTCGCCCGCGCATGGCTCAGGAACGCCGTCGAGACCGAAGACTTCTGACATCCGTGGGAAACACCAAATGGCGCCGTCCACGCACGAAGAACTCCGCCGCATCTTCGACCTCGTTATGGCCGCGTCCCCGCAGGACCGCTCCGCGCTGCTCGACCACGAGTGCGCCGGCAACACCGACCTCCGCCGCCGGGTGGTCGCCATGATCGCAGCCGCGGCCGACGAGAACTTCCTCTCCTCCCCCACCGCCTCCCCGGCCGACGCCAACCGCACCGAGGTTGCACCGATCCGCGAAGGCCCCGGCGCCCGCATCGGCCCGTACAAGATCCTCCAGATCATCGGGGAGGGCGGGTTCGGCTCGGTCTTCATGGCCCAGCAGGAGCAGCCCGTCCAGCGCAAGGTCGCGCTCAAGATCATCAAGCTGGGCATGGACACCCGCCAGGTCGTCGCCCGCTTCGAGCAGGAACGCCAGGCCCTCGCGATGATGGACCACCCGGGCATCGCCAAGGTCTTGGACGCCGGCGCGACCGACACCGGCCGCCCGTACTTCGTCATGGAGCTCGTCAAGGGCGACCCCATCGTCGAATACTGCGATAAGAACAACCTCAGCATCCACGACCGCCTCGAGCTCTTCGCCCAGGTCTGCTCCGCCGTCCAGCACGCGCACACCAAGGGCATCATCCACCGCGACATCAAGCCCAGCAACATCCTGGTCTCCACCCAGGACGGCCGCCCCGCCGCCAAAGTCATCGACTTCGGCATCGCAAAGGCCACCAGCAGCCGCCTCACCGAGAAAACCCTCTTCACCGAACACCGCCAGCTCATCGGCACCCCGGAATACATGAGCCCCGAACAGGCCGAGGGCAGCCTCGACATCGACACCCGCACCGACGTCTACTCGCTCGGCGTCCTCCTCTACGAACTCCTGACCGGTACCACGCCCTTCAGCGGCAGCGACCTCCGTTCCGCCGCCTTCGCCGAGCTCCAACGCATCATCCGAGAGGTCGAGCCCCCCAAGCCCAGCACGCGCCTCAGCCAGAACACCAACACCCTCGCCAACGTCGCCGCCCAGCGCCGGGAAGAGCCGCGCTCGCTCGGCAAGCTCGTCCGGGGCGACCTCGACTGGATTGTCATGAAGACGCTGGAGAAGGACCGCCAGCGCCGCTACGAAACCGCCAACGCCCTCGCCATGGACATCCGGCGCTACCTCGCCGGCGACCCAGTCAACGCCGCACCCCCCGGCGCGCTCTACCGCGCGCGCAAGTTTGTCCGCCGCAACCGCGCCGCCATCGCCACCGCCGGACTCGTCACCGCCGCCCTCATCC
>CALLYM010000116.1 GCA_937858155.1 uncultured Phycisphaerales bacterium
CGACTCGGGCAAGCTCCAATTAGGCGCCAGCCTCGTCATCGGGTACTTCCGACAGACCCATGAAGAGCTCAGGGCGGATGAAACCGTCGTCCGCTACCTGCAGGGAGTCATCCTGAAAGAGGCCCCACAGGCCGCCCTTAGCGAGCAGCAAGCGAGGGACCTGGCGGGCGCATTCCTCTTCAGCGGTGAGGACCAGGAGAAGAAGCTTGGCGTGATGTCAGGCGGCGAACGCACGAGGGCCGTGCTCGCTGGGCTGCTCGCGAGCGCAAAAAACCTCATCATCCTCGACGAACCCACCAACCACCTCGACATCGAGAGTGCAGAGCGCCTCGAGGACGCGCTGGACATGGAGGGTGGATTCGACGGCACGCTCATCCTGATCAGCCACGACCGAGCCCTGATCGACGCCACCTGCGATCACCTCATTGTGCTCGACGGGCACGGCGGCGCCACCGTGTTCCATGGGAACTATTCCGAATGGGCCGAGAAAGAAAAACAGCGAAAGCGCCAGGAGGCTGCACAAGCCGCGGAAGAGCAGGCCCGCCGAGCTGAGCAGGAAAAGAAACGCCGCGAGGCGGAAGAGAGGAAGAAGTCCGACACGACCCGCGCATCCAAAGCCCCACCGCCGCCCGCGGCCAACGGGAAGGGCCCCACCGCAAACTCCCTGGCACGCATGAAGACCGAGCAGATCGAGTCGAGGATCGAGAAGATCCAGGCACGGATCAAGCAGATCGATGCCGAACTCTCGGACCCCGATGTCTGGCGAAACCACGCCAAGGGCGACGCACTGAGCAGCGAACGCAACTCCCTCGCGGAGGAATTGGAGCCGCTGGAATTCGAGTGGTCCCGCAGGGCAAACGAGTAGCAGTTTAGACGCGGGCGCCATCCCTCGTGCGCCGGTACACCGCCTCAATATCCGGCCCGACGCGCTTGACACGCGTGAGCGCAAACCGCCTTGCGTTCGAGAGTTTGTCGGCGCTCCGCCCCACAGCAACCGACTTTGCCTGTTCGTCACCCAGCATGAGCGGTGCGATGTACACCACCGCCTCGTCGATGAGGTCCTCCTCGAACATCGATCCCATGAGGCCCGGGCCCGCCTCCACCAGGAGTGTGCAGACGTGGTGGTCGCGGCGCAGCGTCGTGAGCAGTTCGGGAAGGTTGAGCCCATGCCCGTGCCCCTGGTCGGCGATCGGGATGATCGTGACGCCGGCCTGGTCCATGGCAGCCCTCTTGGGCGCGGTGTACGTCGTGCAGGCCATGCTCCGCTCGACCGCGATAATTGTCGGCACCTCTCGGGCAGTACGCGCCAGCTGGCTGTCAAGCGGCAGCCGCATGTCCGTATCAACCACCACACGCGTGGCCATCCTGCGGGGCGAGTGCGCAAGGCGTGCTGTCAGCATCGGGTCGTCGGTCACCACGGTGCCGATACCTGTCAGGATCGCGTCCACCCGACCCCGCAAGGCGTGCACGCGCCGTCGAGCCCACTCGCCGCTGATCCACCTGGATTCTCCGGTCCGCGTCGCCACCCGTCCATCAATTGTCTGCGCCCACTTGGCGATGACCCAGGGCAATCCCGTCCGCACACGCTTGCGGAACGGTTCGCTCAGCCCGCTTGCGAGGGCTGAAGCGTCAGAAAGCTGGACGTCCACCCCCGCGTCGCGCAGCGCCCCCGCCCCGCCCGCCTTCGCAGGGTTCGGGTCGGCCGCTGCGTATACCACACGCGAAACGCCCGCTTCTATCAACGCGCGTGAGCACGGGGGTTGCCGCCCCTGCGCATTGCATGGCTCCAGCGTGACATATGCCGTCGCCCCACGGGTGGATTCACCCCGGCGCAGAGCGTCCCGGATAGCTTCGACTTCCGCATGTGGGCCGCCAAAGGCGCGGTGGTGACCCATCCCGACCACACGCCCATCCCGCGTCAGCACGCAGCCGACCAACGGATTGGGCTCAACCTTGCCCTGCGCTCGCAGGGCGAGTCGCGCGGCAAGGTTCAGCATGTGCGCGCCTTCATCCACCTTGAAGCGTACGTGCAAACCAGCGGGCCTGCACCCCTATTCCTTCGGCACCTCCAGGATGCCTATATCAATCACCACGCCCGTCGGAAGCACCACGTCGACGTTGAACCTGCGTTCGCTCAGCGGCGTCAGCAGCAACTCGTTGCGGCGCAGGCGCGCCACCCTCGCAAGATCCGAAGGCTCGGGCCCGGCCGCATCCTGGTTGCGGGTCTTCCACGCATGGAACGAGTAGAACGCGAGAGCCAGGTCGCACTGCGAGATCATGTCGTCCGTCGGCGCGTACTCTAGATCTCCTCGGCGCTGGGCAGGCCTCGGTGGGTACACGACCGGCACGTACCCGCTCCTGGAGCCCCGCTTCGTCACCCAAGCCCCGCCCCATCCCGCGCGTGTGTCGTTGAGGTCCAGCAACGCCTGTTGCCACAGAATGGATGGCACGCCCGGCTGCCGCAGCACGTCGTCCAGGACCAGGATGGATAGACAATCACCCCATGAAAGCCGCTCCTCCTGGCCATAGAGCGATTCTCGATAAAGCTTTTTGGCGCCAGCGTGCTCCACCGCGTGACGCGAATTCAAACGGTCACGCAGCATGGCCAACAACTCACCCTGGGAAGTCCCGAGAAGTTCAGGGTGGTTGGCCGCGGCCCATCGCACTGTTTCGGCATGGCGAAGCTCCAGGACCACTGCCTGTGGCACGCGGGCGACGCCCGCGGCAGTCTCCCCCCACCACGCAGCGTTTTCCTTCCCATGCTCATTCCGGAGGCTCAGCAGCCATGCCAATTCATCGCCTGAATTGGGCATCGCCCTCAGGTCCGCACGGCAAGCTCTGATCGCTTCCACCGCCGCTGTGCCATCCGCGTTTCCCTGCTGCGCACCCATGACAAACGCCGATCGCTGCTCCCCAGAGGCGTCCAAGCGGCACAGCACCTGCCAAGCATCTCGCTGAAGACGCCCCGTCCATTTCACGCCGTACCTGGCTTCCTGCTTGGGTGGGTTGAGAAATACGGCGAACACCGCCTGCGCCACGCCCTGGCCCTGCGCAAGCTTCTGAATGGCCGATCGTTCCGGCCGCTCCTCATCTGTGGTCCCGGGGGCATTGTCGCGTGCGTAGGACTGCACGATGGCCGGAATGCAATCCGACCACCCCTTGTCCGCCGCCGCCGAGCACATCATGGCGACAAGCCGGGGAGTATCTTCCGTTGGCAATCGCTTCTTCAGTACTTCGCGGGCACGGGCCTGCACCGCTGGATTCGCGTCCTCCAGCAGGCTCGTCAGGGCCGCCCGACGCACTTCGGGCGGCGTCTTGGACGAGTTGATCACATCCTCCATGCTCTCAGCGACAGCGGAAATAGCGACTGGGTCGTTGCCCGCGAGTTCTCGCGCCTGCTTGACCGCCGCTTGCCGTACCAGCGCCGGCTGCAGTTCGTCCCCCATGACTTTCATGGGGTCATCCGGAACCCGGGGTTCAAAGCTGCACCCAACTAACAGCACCCCCGCGGACAGCACCCCCCAGGTTGCACCCTTGGCCGCCGTGCCCCAAAGCTTCCGCTTGTCCCAATTTCGCATGGGACGAGCGTAGAACCTCTCCAAGGGCGTGCGAACTACACTTGGTTCATGTCCGCCGCCGCCCAACCCACGGTCCCTGAACGCGTCGAACGCGTGCTGAAGCTCATCCGCCCGGCCGTGCAAGCCGACGGCGGCGACGTGGAATTGGTAGGTGTGACTCCGGAGGGAATCGCTGAAGTCCGCTTCCACGGAGCCTGCGTGGGCTGCCCCTCAAGCACGATTACACTGCAAGTTGGGATCGAGCGAAACCTCAAGACCCACGTCCCTGAAATCAAGGGTGTCCGGGCGGTCCCGTAACCAAGAATGCGGCAGCGGGGAGAAGATGCTGCTTCATGTGGGCAGTCTGTGGACAATGCGTGGCCTCCCTGAAAAACGGGCAAGAAGGCACGATTTTAACTACTTTGACACCAGCAGGTTATCTAGCTACCCGCGCAGGGGATGCGCGACGGGTTTTTGCGATCACATTGTCAGAAACTCTTTTCTTTCAAGCCGTTGCGCGGTATGCTGCGCCGGTGGTGGAGCGCCCGGTGGACGAGGAGTCTGGCGCCCAGGATGGGAGTGAACGCCATGTTGGTCATAACGCGCCGAGAGGGTGAAGAAGTTGTGATCGGAGATCCCAAGAAGCCCTTGGGAGTTGTTCGCATCGCGAGCGTCAAGGGCGAACGCGTGCGCATCGCGTTCGACTTCCCGCGCGATGTCGAGATCAACCGCCGAGAGATCGCTGACCAGATCGCCCAGCAGCAGCCTGAGGTGATCGGGACGATCAAGCCGGAAAGTGCATGACCCTCGTTACGAGATCACCCTGCCGCTCAGCACACGCCCAAGGTGTGCCAGTTCTTCTCCGACCTGCGACTCTTCACACTCTTCCGCGATGACGAGCTCAATGATCGCACCAAGGCGCCGTTTGACGGACTGAACAGCCGCTGCGGCGTCGGCGGGTGTTGCAAAGCCGCACTCGGCGCTGAGATCCTGTAGCGGAGGCGGCACGGTCCCAATGATGGTCGGGCCGAGCACTCGGAGATGGAAAAGCCGCCAGTGACGTTCCTTGCCGGATGCACAGAAGTGTTCCTCGCAACGGCGGACGGACTCTTCGAGCACTTGAACAGCCCAGCGTCGGTCGAAGGAATCTTGCTCGCAGGAAGTGCCCACATCGAGACGGTCCTCTTCCTCGCGGAATGAGCCCAGCACGCTACCGGCGTGCCCGTTTTCGGCGCGGGCTCGGGCGGCGTCCCTGCGCACGCCATCAACCACAAAGTTCTCGAGGGCGGCCAGCACGAGCGTGCGAAGCCTCCCTGCCCCGACGGACGCTCGGACAAAGAGTTTGCGGTGCAGGACGACCGTCGCGAAGAACCCCTGCGCGGCGTCGGCTGCCTCCTCCGAGGACATGCCGCGCCGGCGTAAGAACGCGTACACGGGCGGCTGGTAGCGTGAGGCAAGTTCTTCCAGGGCACGGGACCGGTCGGCAGGATGGGGTGACTGTGCGGCGTCGATGAGCGACCAGCGGGTGGTCTGGAACGCGGCGTGGCGGGAAAGGGCGTTCATGGGAAAGTGGTGGGACAGATAAAGATGCTCTTGCGTGGTATTTGTGCTGAAACCAAACATCCTATCTTCTCGGATTTGGTGCGTTGATGCAAGTGAGATCGAATCGGCATCCGCACCCGCGAGAGTGCTGTCCCACGGATTGCACGACTGCTCCTTTCCAGTACTATCAAGCACCTGTGACGCACGAATCCGAGCAGAAACCCTTTCAGGACGGCCCTGCGAACGGGCAGGGTCGCCCATCCCCTGCCCCGCGGCTGGATGCCGCATCGGCTGGGCGGCTGCTGGGTGCGTTAGGTTTCGGGGAGGATGACGGCGGAGCAGGAGCGGTCGGCGCGGTGGCACCTCCGGGGTACACATTCCTGCGGGAATTGGGGTCTGGAGCGTCGGGCACGGTGTACCTGGCGCTGCGGGCAGGGTCGGAGCGTGCGGTGTCGGTCAAGGTGTGGCGTGACACACGGCGGTCGGACCGCGCGGCACGGGCGTGGCGGGAACTCGACCTGCTCGGTGAGTTCAACTTGCCGGTGGTGCCTCGGGTGCTGGACTATGGCACGTGCGATGGCTCGCTGTACGTCACGACGGACTACATCGATGGCGTGGACCCGGTCGCGTTTGCACGTCATTACGCGTTCAACCACAAGGCCAGGGCGCTGCTCCTTGCGGACCTGTGCGACGCGGTGCAGGTGCTGCACGAGCACGGGATCATCCATCGGGACATCAAGCCGGCGAACATACTGGTGACGGCGGGTGTGACGGGTGACAGCAGGCGCGTGTTCATCCTTGACATGGGGCTGGCGCTCCTTGCGCGTC
>CALLYM010000117.1 GCA_937858155.1 uncultured Phycisphaerales bacterium
CCGCGATCGCGTCGAACGCGTAGTTCGCGCGCCACACCGGCGTCTCCTCGCCGTTCACGTAGGCCTTCCAGCCCGGGTACCACGCCTGCGAGAGCACGACGTAGGTCGGCCACAGCCGGTTCAGCTCGAACACCTTGCGCGTCGGCGTGTCCTCGAGCGTGCGCAGCGGCTCCTGCCCCTTCACCTCGGGCACGACGACGCGCAGGCCCGCGTCGAGCTGCGCCTGCATGTCCTCGAACGTGCGCGGCCAGCCGTCGAACTCGGCGGCCTTCACCGACTCACCGGGGTCGAAGCTGAAGTTCAGGAATCGATAGTCTTTCCCGAGCGTGTAATCGACCTGGTCCAGCGATTGCACGAGCTTTTCACGGATGATTCCGCAGACCACGGGGCAGCGGTAGTAGCCAAGGACAATTACCGCGGGGCGGTGGTCGGCTAACGCGCCGCCCGGCATGGCGCCGGATTCTGCGGCGGAACCGCTGAAGTAATCCCTCAGCGTGACGGCCTTGCCGTGGCTGTCGGTGAACTGGAGCTCAAGAGGGAGGGGGTGGCCAACGCGTTCTTCCACGTCCACGCCGCGCTGCTCCATAGGCGCGACCGGCTCGGGCGGCTTGGGCAGCTCGCGTGACTGCGCCGAGCCCCGGCCCACCACGCACGCGCAGAGCACCAGCGCAAGCAATGCGGCCTTGTGGCGGGCTGAACGGGCTGGAGTGTGCGGTGTGTTCACGGTGCTTTGCTTCACCCCTGTGGAATCTTGCGTTCGGCGTACAACGCGGTCGGCATCATCACTTCGAATGTCCCGGCGGCAGGGAGGCGGAGAGGGAAACGCTCCCACCCTTGTACTGCTCCACCACTTTCTTCATGGCGTCGCTCACAGGACCCCGGACCTTGCCGCCCGCCAGCCCTGCGTACGACGTAGGCTCGCCGTGACTTGAGAGGTGCTGGCGTGACTCCAGGCGGTACGAGAGGTACTCGCTCGACATGACGGTTTCGACGGTCTCGGCACGGAGCTTTGCGTTGTAGTGGTTGAAGTAGATCACGATGAAACCGATGGACGCGCTGACGAACACCATGATCACCACAAACCACTTCATGATGATGCCGGTGTTCACCTGGCCCGCGTGCTCTTCCTGGGGCTCGCCTTCCTGCACGCCGTGGTGGTGCCACTCGTCCACGTGCTCTTCGTGGGCGTGAGAGCGTTGGGGGCCGGGCTTCAGGTTGTTCCACTGCTCCAGCATGATTTCACTCCGTCCGCGGCGTTCTGCCCGCCTTCTTGGGTGTTACACGTAGTTCCGGTGCTCCAGACCTTCTTCGATATACGGGTCATTGACCGCAACCAGTACGCCGCTGGAAACCTTCTTGACCAGGAAACCGCCGAACACCAAGAGCATCCCGCCGATGCCCAGGAGGTCCAGCCAGATGCCCGACAGGCCCGGGTCGTTGCCCTCCGCGGCGTAGGTCATGGGGCGGACGATCCAGAAGATGTCCGCGACGTGCACGATGATGAACCAGACGCACGCGAGCGAGATCAGGTTGACGTTCTTCTTGATGACGCGGGACACCAGGTACACAAAGGGCAGGCCAAAGTGCCCGATCATGAGGAACACTCCCAGCGCCTTCCAGCCCGGCCCGGAACGGTGGACGTAGAACGCGGTTTCCTCGGGGATGTTCGCGTACCAGTACAGGAAGTACTGGCAGAAGGAGATATAGGCCCAGAAGACCGTGAACGAGAACATGAGCTTGCCCATGTCGTGGAAGTGCTCGCTGGTGACCGCGCCCTGCACCTTGCCGGCCTTGACCAGGCGTGCGAGGACGAGCGTCACGACTGCGCTGCCGCTGAAGGCCGCGCCGGCGAAGTAGTACACACCCCACATGGTGCTGAAGAAGGAGTAGTCCAGGCTCATGAGGTAGTCGAACGCGCAGAACGCGATGGACAGAGCGAACAACGGCAGAGCCCAGGCGCACATGAACTTGGCCTTGGCGGTGAGCGCCCGGTCGCCGGTCTGGTCCTGCTGGAGGCTCAGGCTGCGCAGGCGCGTGACGAGGAACGTCCAGAACGCGCCGTAGATCAGCGTGCGGAGGATGAAGAACAGGGGCAGGGCTCCGGGCTGCATCTTGCCGGGCCAGTAGTAGAACCCGCTCTTGGCGATAAGAACGGGGTTCTGCATGTGCTCGGTATTCAGCCACGCGAACTGCACACCGCCCTTGGCGAGTTCGATGCCCAACAACACGGCCATCCCGATCCACGCGAAGGGCAGGAACGCGGCGACGTTCTCAAACTGGCGGCGGAGCGTCGCCGTCCAGCCCGCGCCGGTGAGGTGGAACACCATGAGGAAGAACATCGCGCCGATGGATATCGCGGCGACGCTCATGACGCCCACGTGCACCGCGGCGAGAGCATGAGCGAGGGGCATATGCCCCGCGCTTGTAAAGCCGATGCCCAGCGTCGCGATGATGAGCACGAGGCCCAGGCCCATCATGCCCATGGACACGCCGCCGCCGGCGCCGGGAGCGAACGTGATATTGTCACTGCGCAGAGCGGGGTGGTGCGACATTCCCGTGTGAGAAACAGCCGTCACTTGCCACCTCCGGTCGTGGGGGTTGTTGCGGGAGTTGTGGGTGCCGCGGGCTTCGCCGCGTCGGCCGCCGCCTTCGCAGCCTCCGCGGCTGCCTTCGCATCTGCGTCGGCCTTGGTGGACTCGCCCCGCACCTTGTCGCGTTGGGCTTCGGGCACGTCGTTCAGCGAGTTATTCCGGCTCTGCTGCAACGCGCGGATGTACGCGACGATGCGCCACGTGTCCTCGACGCTCAGGGCGTGCTTGTAGCCGGGCATGAGGGACTTCACGTAGTCGGGCTGCTCGGGGGGCCCACTCGGCACGCCGTTGCGGGCCGTGAAGAAGATGTAACCGTCCAGGCCCTGCACCTGCTTGGGGTCGGTGTACTTGGGATCATGGAAGCTCGGCACGGGCTTGGACCACTGCTTGCCGACCATGCCCTGCCCGTCGCCCTCGAGGCCGTGGCAGACGCCGCAATAGATGTTGAAACGCTCCTGGCCACGCAGCAAGTCGGCGTCCGTGAAAGCCACCGGGGCCTTCTCGATGTACTTGTCGCCGTCCTTGCCGGTGTAGTAGCCGGGGTTTTCCTTCAGCAGGTCCGCCCGCTGCTGGACCCACTCGGCCGCCCAGTCATGCCCGTCCGGTACGAACGGTTCACGGCCGAAGGCAACGGCGTGCTCGGGCGGCTGGCGCATCGTGCGACCATCACTGAAGAACTCGCTGTGTGTCTGCGGGTTCCACTTGGGAGCGTCGTCCAGGTCTGGGAAGAACTGGTGCGGGGGCTCGGGCGTGCGGTCACCGCGGCAACCGCCCATCCAGCCAAACGCCGCGCACCCGGCCAGCGCCACGAATTGGAATTTGTGTGTGTGCTTCATCGCGTTCAACCTGGCTCAGACCATTCCGGCTCCATGACCTTGTAAAGCTCTGATCCTCATTCCTCGACCAGCTCGATGCTCGTTGCCCCGGCCTTCTGCAGGAGTTCGCGGGTGCGTTCGGGGTCAAACTTGCTGTCCTTGGCCTCGATGGCCACGAAGAACTTGTCGTCGCTGCTCGCCAGGAATCGCTCCTTCTTGGTGAGCGGGTGGTACCACATCGGGAGCTTGTTCAGTGCGATCATGCCAAGCAGGGCCGTGAACGCGCTGAAGAGCACACCCAGCTCGAACGTGATGGGCACGAACGCCTGCCACGAGAAGTAGGGCTTGCCCTGCGTGACAAGCTTGTAATCGACGCTGCTCATCCACCACTGCATGAGCATGGCGAGACCCGCGCCGGTCATCGCGGCGGCAAACACCGCCACCGGCAGCTTGGTGCGTTGCACGCCCATCGCGTCCTCCATCCCGTGGATGGGGAAGGGTGTGTAGGTGTCCCACTCCTTGTACCCGGCGTCCCGGACCTTTTCGGCGGCGTGGTAGAGGTCCGCGGGGGTGGCGAACTCCGCCATGATCCCGTAGATCTTCTCGCCGCCTTCGGTCACGTACACGCGTCCGCCTCGAGAGTTCGCCATGATTCAATGCCCTCCCTTCGCGTGTCCGTGCCCGTGGCCATGCCCATCGGCGTGGTTGTGCGGGCTTGCCGCCGGGAGCACCGCCTTGAGCTCCGCGATTGGGAAGCTGGGCAGGAACCTCATGAACAGCAGGTAGAGCGTCAGGAACACGCCGAACGAGCCGGCGAAGATGCAGATGTCAACCAGTGTCGGGTGGAACATGTGGTATTCGCCGGGCAGGAACGAGCGGTGCAGGCTCGTCACGATGATGACGAATCGCTCGAACCACATGCCGATAGTGACCAGCAGGGCGACGATCCAGACTACCAGCGGGTTGGTGCGCATCTTCTTGTTCCAGAAGACCTGCGGTGAAATCACGTTGCAGGAGATCATGGTGAAGTAGGCCCACCAGTAGGGTCCGAACGCGCGGTTCTGGAACGCGAACAACTCGAACTTGTTGCCGCCGTACCAGGCGATGAAGAACTCCATCGAGTACGCGAATCCGACCATCATGCCGGTGACCAGGATGATCTTCGCCATGTTCTCGATGTGGCGGAGGGTCACCAGTTCCTTCATGTTGGGGTAGAGTTCGCGGAAGGGGATCAGGAGCATCAGCACCATCGCGAAGCCGCCGAAGATTGCGCCCGCGACGAAGTAGGGCGGGAAAATGGTGGTGTGCCATCCGGGCACGATGCTTGTCGCAAAGTCGAACGACACGATGCTGTGCACGCTCAGCACCAGCGGCGTGCTGACGCCCGCAAGCACGAGGTACGCCGCCTCATAGCGGTGCCAGTGACGGCTGCTCATCCGCCAGCCCAGGCTCAGGAACCCATAGACAAATGCCCGGATCTTGTCTGTCCGCACAGGCACGAAGGGCAGCAGCACCGCCCCGCTGCCGGGGTTGCTCCGAAGACGCCGGTCGGCGCGGTCGCGGAGCGTCGCAAAGTCCGGGATCATGCCCATGTACCAGAACAGGAACGACACCGTCCCGTAGGTGCTGACCGCGAACACGTCCCACAGGAGCGGCGAGCGGAAGTTGGGCCAGATGCCGTTGGCATTGGGGATGGGCGGCAGGAACCATGCCATCCACTGGCGACCGATGTGAATGCCCGGGAAGGTGGCGGCGCAGATGACCGCAAAGATGGTCATTGCTTCGGCGGAACGGTTCACCGCGGTACGCCACTTCTGCTTCAGCAGGCACAGGATGGCGCTGATGAGCGTGCCGGCGTGGCCGATACCGATCCAGAACACGAAGTTGGTGATGTCCCATGCCCAGTCCACCTGGTTGGTGAGGCCCCACGTACCGATGCCCGTGATGACCAGGTAGAGGATCATGATGCCGCCCAATTGGGCGAGGCTGAACGCCGCGATGAACGCGGGTGTCCACCAGCGCGGCGGCGGGTTCTCGCTGTAACCGCAGATGATGTCGGTGACTTCACCGAACGTCCGCCCGCCCAGCACGAGCGGGGGGCGCACGCCCGGCTCGTCGACGAGGGTGCCATCGCCGGACTTTGGATCGTGCACCGGCGGCGGCGCGGCAGGGCGGGAGAGCCCAGCGAGCCGTTGTGCGGTTGCCTGGTCAGGGTGCAACGACGTCATGCCTTCCCTCCGCTCAATACTCGCAGCGACAGGGCATAGCCCCCGTCTTCGCCGCGCCTGCGATTGTCAAAGAACGAGTGCTTTGCCTCGGGCGCGGCATGCTCGCCGCCATGCCCCTCGGCGCCCCCGTGCTCCGCTCCCCCGTGATGGAACGGTTCGTCGATCATCTTGAGCCGCTCGGGGTCCATCTTTGCCAACAGCGCCCTGTTCGGGTTCATCACCCTCAGCATGTGGCTGGTGCGGGGCCGCGTGTTGAGGTACCCGAGCAGTGCGTACGAGCGGGCGTTCCCCCGCGCCGCGTGCACCCTGCTGTTCTTGTCCAATATGTCGCCGAACACGATGGCGTTGCTTGGGCACGCCTGCTGGCAGGCGGTCTGCACAAACCCTTCGGGGATGACGTAGTTCCCGTCCGCATCGCGGAGGTCGGCGAGCTTGGCGTCGATGCGGGCCGCGTTGATGCGCTGCACGCAGTACGTGCACTTCTCCATGACGCCGCGGCTGCGCACCGTGACGTCCGGGTTCTTCTGCATCTTGCTGATCTCGTCCAACTTCTGGCGGAGGCGGGGCGGGATCAGGTTGGGGTTGATCTTGTTGTGGACGGTGCTGCCGTTCACGCCTTCCTGGCCCGGGATGTTCCCGCCCACGCTGTCGATGGTGTCCTTAAACGCGTAACCGCCGTTGAACTTGGTGACGCCGTAGTCAAACCAGTTGTACCTGCGGACCTTGTACGGACAGTTGTTGGCGCAGTACCGTGTGCCGATGCACCGGTTGTACGTCATGTAGTTCAGGCCTTCGGGGCCGTGGACAGTCGCGTTCACCGGGCACACGACCTCGCAGGGGGCGTTCTCGCAGTGCACACACGCGACGGGCTGGTGGTGGACGTTGCTGGGGTTGTTGAAGTCATCGCCCGCGAAGTATCGGTCGACGCGTATCCACGCCATCTCACGGCCCTTCGCCGTCTCCTTCTTGCCGACCACGGCGATGTTGTTCTCGGCCTGGCAGGCGATAGTGCAGGTACCGCAGCCGGTGCAGATTGTCTGATCGATCGCCATGCCCCACTGCGGGCCCTTGGTGAACGCTGGTGGCTGGTTCTGCTGGTACTTGGGACCGTTCGGATTGCCGGGTGTGATCACGCCCTTGTCCGCGTCACGTGCCGTGCCGTTGAACGGGTTCACACGGCTGGAGATGCTGGGCGGCATGTGGCTCAGTTCGCCCAGTTTTTCCGCGAAGTTGATCTCCCCCTTGGTGCCGTAGAACTCGCTCATCACGTGCTGCACGTCGCCGCCGTGCTTGTCCCACGCGGGTAGGTCCACCGCGCGGAGGATCGACGTCTTGCTGTCGATAGTCCAGTGGTTCTGCGTGCTGGCGATCATGTGCTTCTCGCCAGTGTCCGCGAGGGTGCAACCGGTCGCACAACGTCCATTGCCCGAGGCACTGTCGCGCAGCGCATAGAAGTTGCTGCCGACGCCGTCGCCCACAAGACCCGTGCTCGTGCGACCGTACCCGAGCGTGAGCACCGCGGTGTTGTCCGGCAGGCCGGGGCAGACCCAGACCGGGGCCTTCACCATCCGCCCGTTCAGCTTCACCTCCGCCACGCGGCCGTGCGGGTACTTGCTGCTGTCGTACATCGCGTTCACGCCATCGGTGCCCGCGGAAGTGTCGAGGCTGTTCAATCCCAGCGGCGCAAGGCCCAAGTCCATCGCGGTCTTGGGGGACACCAGCACGGGGTTGTCCCAGACCACGCGCGTCATCGGCGCGGGGAGTTCCTGCAACCAGCCGACGTTTGCAAATCGCCCGTCGGCAAGGTTCCCGACGCCGAACACCACTTCGAGCTTGTCCTTCGTGGGCGCGCCGGACAGCTTGACCTCCGCCGCGGCCTTTGTGACCGGTCCAAAGTCGGCCTTTGGCGACTCGGGCGTGAACGCGGTCCCGGGCACCACGCCGTTGTGCAGGCAGCGACGCATGAATACGTCGAACGTCAGCGAGGAGCTCTTCACCGCGTCCGCCAGCAGACCCTGCCAGCACTCGCGGACGAGCTCGTACCCGTCCACCTTCGCGTTCATGTCCTTCCCCGCGAGGAGGGCAAGGAATTCGACGTCCGACATCGACATGTCGTAGAGCGGCGCGATCATGGGCTGCACCGGTGCCACGGTGCCATCGATCGCACGGGTGTCGCCCCAGGATTCCAGGAAGTGAGACCCATTAAGCGCCCAGGTCGAAAGGTCCGCCGTCTCGCTCGCCCCCACACTCAGCGTGACGGTGGTCAGCCCGCCGGTCGCCATCGCCTTCGGGAACTGGCAATCGCCGGGCGCGTCGTACGCGGGGTTCGTGTTCACACAGACCAGCGTGGTGACCTTGCCCGCTTCGATGTCCTTCGTGAGTGTGCCGATCGCCGCGAGCGAGTCGGAAGCCCATTCGTCATTGACGGGGATGTACGACACGCCCTTGCCCACGTTCTCCAGCGCCGCGTTCATGGCCGCGGCGAGCGCGTGCACAAACGCAGGCTGGGTCGGGCCGGCGGTCACAACGCTCCTGCCGCGGTTCGCGGCGTCGAGAAGGTCGTTGGCGCACTCTTCAACGAACGCGTCGTGGATGTCGTCGCCCTTGGGTGCTTCGGCGAGCGCGGTCGCGAGGCCGGCAGCACCGGCGTTGCCCAGTTTCCCAAGCACCTTCTTCGCGAGCATGCACGCGAACGCAGTCACGCGCGACGGGCTGAGCCTCATGCGGTGGTCCGCCTGACCGCCCGTGATGCTGAACGCACTCTCGGCGGCGTACAGGCGGCTCATGGGCTGCCCTGGCTTTTCCACCGCGCGGGAGATTGCGAACCCGCGCGCGTTCGGGAGTTCGCCCGGTCCAAACTGGAGAAAGTCGTGGTCGAGCGACACCACCACGCGAGTGTCCTTCGAGAACGCCAGCACCTCACGCATCGCCTTGCCAAACACCATCTTCGTGCCCGCGAAGCCGGTCACGCTCTCGCTGGGTGCATAGGCAATCCACCGCGCGTTCGGGAACTTCTTCAGGAGCCGGTCACGGACCATCGCGCGCGTAGGGCTGCTGTTCTTCTCGACAAGGAACGCGAGCCCGGCTCCGTCACCCTCGAACCGCTTGAAGTGGTCTGCCGCGAACACGCGGAAGTTGTCCCACGACGGCGGCTGCATCGGATCAACCCAGCCCTGCTTCGCAGGGAACTTGAGCCGGTCAGGGTCGTACAGCGACATGATGCTTGCCAAGGCCCAGGACGACACCTTGCCGTTGTTGACACTGTGCAGCGGGTTGCCCTCGATCTTTGTCGGGCGTCCTTCGTGCGTCTCGACGAGCAACCCCTCGGCGCCGCCATCCCACCGGGCCATGCTCGTGGTGTAGTACAGCGGCTTGCCGGGGATGACTTCCTCAGGAACGTTCTGGCCGTACGCGTAAATCTTGTGCTCGGGACGGCGGCATCCCGGGAGGGTGGCCGCGGCCCCGGCGAGCGCGACGGACGCACCCATGAGCTTCAGGAACTCGCGACGGGAATCGCCGTGCCTGGAGCCGGTCGCGGAGAGGTCCAGACGCTCACGCGTGACGAGCTCCGCCATGCCGCTGGGAAATTCTCGTTCCAACTGCTCGCGGAATTCAGGGCTGTCCACCACCTCGTCCATGCTGCGCCAGGACGCCTGGCCGTTGACGCGCTGGAGCGCCCTGGGAGTGGCGGCCAGTGCCGCCTTTCCGGGCATCTGCTTCTCACCGTGCACAGTGCTGTGGCATTGATCGTGGCTCATGGCGTTCTTTCAATCCCCCCGGTCCCGCGCCAGTCGTGTTGCAATCGTGACCGCGTATCTTCCAAGTCCTGCTGTCAGACGTTCTAGTAATGGCACGCGCCGCAGTTTTCCGGTGGCTGCTTCTGGAGGACCGTGTCCATCACTTGGCGTGCGTCGGCGCTCATCGCCGCGCCCGCCGCACGCTCCTTGAGGGTGTCCTGCACCCACTGAAGGTCTGTCACCTTGTCCTTGGGCACGATCGCCGTTGCAGGGTCACGGTGGCAGTCCAGGCAGAAACTCATGGAGAGGGGCTGCGCGTGGTACACAATCGGCATCGTGTCGATGCGCCCATGGCACGAGTAGCACGACACTCCAGCGTTGAGGTGCACCTGATGCGGGAAGTTGTGCACGTAGTCCGGCAGCTTGTGCACACGGGTCCAAGGAATTGATTCGTCCGCGGCGAACGCGGTGCGGATGAATTCCGTCCGCTCCTTGTGCGTGACGTTGCCCTCGGTCAGCAGCTTCAACTTGGCGTCGCCGTGGCACCCGTAGCAGGTGGCCACGTTCGGGACGTTCGCCTCGTAGCTTTTCTCTACCTTCGTGTGGCAGTAGCGGCAGTCCATACCCAGCTTGCCGGCATGGATCTGATGATTAAAACCCCCGCCGGGCTGCGTCGGCATGTAACCCACACGCCAGAACTTCGGCGTCGCGTAGTACCAGAAACCCCCAACAGCCCCCGTCGCTGCGAGGAGCCCGCCGACGGCCAGTACCGGCGGCAACTTGTTCATCCACGAAGGGAAGAGCACAGACAAGGGGTCGCTCCTGTGTCAGAACTCAAACTGCATGGCACCGAACGCCTATCCAGGCGTCCGGAGATGGTGAATCCATCCACCGACCGTTTCGGCTGACAGATTGGTCCGCAAATATACCCGTGTCTCCGCAACTTTGCTGCCGGACGGGAATTTCATGGCACAGATGCTACCCTGTCAACAATCAATTGCTGTTTCACAGTAATTGAGACTTAGTCTCAACTAATCCAATCTGAGGCGACCCATGCAAACAGAAGCTGCCCGCGACCACCAATCCGGCCGTAACTCTTTGTGGGGGGCGATTTTGACGGGAGGTTTCGCTACCGCCTTGGTCTTGTGGACAGCGTGGTTCGTAACCCACCTGCCGTGGACGGGATTGGCAGAATCAACATCCGTTCCAATCCTGTTGGCAATGTGGGCGCTCGCGCTCACTGCAACGGGGTGGTCCATTGGCGGCCCTGCCGGAACGCCCCGCGATGGTTGGAAAGTTGGTGGCGGAGCCGGCCTGTTGTCTGCGGTCATCGGTTTGCTCGTCCTTGGCACGAAAATCAGTGAGTCATCCGCGGCATCGCACGTCACGCAGAGTGCGTCGCGTCTTGTGCCCGGCGCGCCGATCATCGTCGGGGGCTTCCTTGTCACGGGCGCGGTGCTGGGCGCGGTGTTCGGGTTCCTGGGAGCTCGTTTCCGCGTATGTCGGTGCAGTCCATCGCCGGACTGGCTTGCTCGATTTGCAGTGGTGTGCGTTGTGACCACTGCACCACTGCTCTTCATTGGCGGTCTTGTGACGAGCACGAATTCGGGCATGGCCGTGCCCGACTGGCCCGGCACGTATGGCTCCAACATGTTCCTGTACCCGCTGGGCCCTCGCATCGACGCGCCGGGCGGCAACGAAGTGCAGCCCGAAGCGTGGCAGAAGTTCCTGACCAAGTCACAGATCGCGGACGCGGAGAAGCTGCCCGCAGATGAGCGTGATGCGTTTGTCGCGCGTGTGGCGACGCAGAAGATTTTCCTGGAGCATTCGCACCGCCTCTTTGGCGCGCTGCTGGGCCTCTCGATGATCGTGCTCACCGCGTGGGTGTTTGTCGAGAAGCGCCCTCGGGGGCTCAGCGTTCTTGCATCGTGCGCCCTGCTGCTGGTGGTTGCGCAGGGTGTGCTGGGAGGGATGCGCGTCACGTTGGGGTCGGTGGACAGCGCGTCGGACAACAGGCTGCTCTCAATGGCCCATGGCGTGCTCGCCCAACTGACCATGGGGCTGCTCGTGGTGCTCGCGATGAAGCTGAGCCCGGCGTACCAGCAGTGCACACCTGCGCCGCGCTCTGCGATGTCGACCCGCGCCCGTATTTTCGCGACCGCCGCATTCCATGCGACCATCGTCCAGCTGATCTTCGGCGCAATCTTCCGACACTTCCGCACGTCCAGCCACTCTCTCTGGAGTCACGCCGGTTTTTCTATTGTCGTCGTGGTTACGGCGGCACTGGGCGCGATGTTCGTGATGCGTCTAGTGCAATCGCGTCGCGACGAGGGGCACGACCAGCCATTCCTCACGACTACTTCGAGGCTCGCCGGGCTGCTCCTTGCGGTGGTATCGCTGCAGTTCGTGCTGGGGTGGGTCGCGCTCATGGGCGGCAACATCCGCGAAGCAAACCCCGCGACCGTCACGCAGGCCTTGATCAGGACGATCCATCAGGCGAACGGCGCGGCGACGCTGGCGCTGGTCGTCGCGGTGTGGTGCGCGGCACGACGCACTGCACCGAAACTCACCATCACGGTGTGATGCTCAGCTGGGGAGAGACTTCATAACCGCGCGCACCTCCGCCAGCGTGTCCGGTGTGGCTGGGCCGCGGGTACTCCAGTACACCCCGCCGTCACGATCGACGACGCCAACCCAGATGCGGTCACGTCCCTCGATGCCCGCAGCGGCCCGGAACCTCTCCGTGTCGGTATACAGCGTGATCGTGCGTTCCCGGGCTCCCAGGTCCGGGATGCCCGACCGCATCGCGTCATCCAGCCACAAGCTGACAGTCCCCATGCCCGCCGTCGCGGAGATGGTCGGCAATTCGTAGTACTCAACATCCGCGTGCCGGTGCGTCAACTCCTTCATCGTCGGCACCCATGTGTCCACGTCCGCCTGCTGCTCCCGAAGGAACGCGACCATCAGCACGTTGTACCTCGCATCCAGCGTGCCGGGCACGTCGAACGCGCGCTTGTTCAGATTCTCGCCCTTCACGCTGGGGAAGGCAGGACGGGTGGGATCAAACGGAGCGCCCCGCACTGGCGAACCGCATGAGACCAGCGAGGGGACGCTCGCGAGCGCTGCGCCGATCGCCGCGGCAACTCCGTAGCGCCAGAACTGAGATATGCGATTGCGTGGTGGGACGGTGCTGTGCATATGTATGGGTTCGGGGTTGCTGGGCATTCGGACTTGATCAGTGTGCTGCGAACTGGCGGACGCTGCACCATAGGCGAGAAACACGGTACTCCTGACTTGCTACGCTCGCGCATGCGCGCTGTCGTCCTTCTCCGCCAAGGTACTCCTGTCACGCCCAACATTGCCTTCCGCACGGATTGGCCCGACCTTCCCGCCACGCCGCCCGGGCACCTCCAGATCAAGGCCCTGGCCTCGGCGTTCAACCACATGGACCTCTGGGTCGGCATGGGGCTGCCGGGCATCACGGGCTACCCGCGCATCACGGGGTGCGATGCCTGCGGCGTGGTAGAGAACGTCGGTCCGGGCGTGTCGGAAACATGGATTGGCAGGCGCGTCATCGTCAACGCCGCGATCCGCCTGCCCGAACGCACCACCCCGACCGATCCGCCCGGGTCCACCCTCGCGCCCAACTACGAACTGCTGGGCGAGCACCACGACGGATTCTTCCGCGAGCGGTTCCATGCGCCCGCCGCGAACTGCGCGGTCGTGGATGGCTGCGACCCGACCGAAGCGGCGGCGTTCGGGCTGTGCGCCCTCACGGCGTATTCGATGATCGTCACGAAGGGCAATCTGCGTCCGGGGCAGTCCATGCTCGTCACCGGCATCGGCGGCGGTGTCGCGACCATGGGGCTTGCCATCGCGAAGATGCTGGGGTGCCCCACCGCCGTGACCAGCCGGCACCAGTGGAAACTCGATCGCGCCAAGCAACTGGGCGCAGACCTGTGCGTGCTCGACAAGGGCCAGGACTGGAGCAAGGAGGTCCGCGTGTGGACCGACAAGCGCGGCGTGGACATGGCGGTGGATTCCACCGGGAAGGCGACGCACCTGTCGTGCATCAAGAGCCTCGCGCGGGGTGGGGCGTATGTCACGCCCGGTGCCACCACCGGCGGCGACGCGATCACCGACCTCACCCGCATCTTCTGGAATCAGTTGCGGCTGCTGGGCTCGACCATGGGCAGCAACGACGAGTTCCGCGAGGTCGTCTCGCTCTTCCGAACAGGCAAACTCAAACCCGTTATAGACATGGTGTACACGGCCGAGCAGTGCGCGGAGGCGTACGCGAGGCTTGAGGCGGGTGAGCAGTTTGGGAAGATCGTGCTGACTTGGTGAGCAGAGCGACTCAGTTGCCGCCGGGCTGATCCGCGGTCGGTGATGCCTTCTCGCCTTCAGCGTACTTCCCATACGCGTACACCACCATCACGGCGGGGACAAATGTCATCTCGCCCGCCCGGCGGGAAACCGACGCAAGGCTCGCGTGGCGTCCTTCTGCGACCTCTCTGTTGAGATCGATCGTCATCTTGTCGAGCGTCACGACGAGTTTGCCCAAGATCTCCCACTGTTCTTTGTCCTTGGGCATGAACTTGTCCGCGCCGGGTACGTTGGTGGGCAGCACGATGTACCAGCGCTCGTCCGTTTCCTTGCGCATCACCATGCCCACGGGCGGCAGCACGGGTTTTTCATCCCAGAGGATCGCCGCGGTCTCGTCGTCAACCTCCAGGACCGTGAGGCGTCCTTGTGTGTCGCTCAGGAACGCGTACGGGTCTGTAAAGAGACGGGTGAGGGCGTCGTTGAAGTCGTCGCGTGTCTGCGAGCGGTCTTTGGCTTGGCCACCGCGCGAGCGCCCCGCTCTGCTGCCCGCCACGCCACGCGACTGCAGCACGAGTTGTCCAACCAGGCTTGTGGCCCTGCCTTCTTTCGCTGCCTCTTCCGCCTTGCGGCGCAGCTCGGCAACCTCGCCCGGGTACTTGTCATTGATGGTCTTTGCGAGCGCTTCTACATCTCCCAGCAATCGCCCCACCGTGTTCAACCAGCGCCGCATGTCCGGGTTGTCGGCATGGATCAATCGCGGCAGCTTCTCCGCTTCGCCGTTCTTGACCATCAGTTGCGCAGAAGCAAGGGTTTCCTCCGGCGTGCCCTGGGGGTAGGGGTCGCGTGAGCATGCCCCAATCGCCACGGCTGCCGCGAGCATGATCCACCACGCCTTCATGCGCGGACTGTACGTGACAGGTTCATCCTGGTTACTGCGCCCGCCTTGCCGCCTGGAATCTGGCGTGTTTGCACATTGTTTCGCCCAACCCGCATATCCCGCACGCGCACCCCTCAATCTCGATCCATTGCGCTTACCGGACGCCCATCCGGCGTGTGCCCAGCCGATGCCATATCCACGCGTCGCCGCCGCGCGCCGCCCTGTGATTGCCCCAGAGGAGCCAAGCATGACTTGCCGCACCGCCGCCGTCGTCTCCACCCTCGCTGCCACCGTGCTCCTCGCCGCTTGTGGCACGTCTCGCACCATTTATGTCAACCGCTGGCCTGCGGACGGGCAGTCCACCGGCGCGTTTGTCACAACGCCCGGCGTCACGGTGAAGGCTTCCAGTGCGAAGCCCACGGCGCCCGCTATCGCCGTTGCGAAGCCCACGAACCAGAAGGCGGGCCCTGCGGCACCAGCGGTCGCCATGGCAGCCCACGCGAGGACCGAAACACAGACCGCGCCCGCAGCGGACACGACGCCTACGGGGACGGCTTCCGTGCCCACCACCAGCCTGAACTCAGGCTTTGAAATCACGTCCAACGCGCCCGCGCTGCCTGTTCATCGGCAGGCGCCGCAGCTGGGCACCATCCCGAACAACCCGTCCGAGGACGTTGACACCTCGGCGGTGTTCCGCCCCACCACCGCGAATTCGGAGACCATGGAGCCCAGCACTCAGAACGTCTCACGCATCACGTACGCGGAAGAGGGCGCGGACTTTGACCCAAGCCTTTCCAAGGACGGTGAGCTTCTCGCCTTTGCCAGCACATCACACCGTTCCACGGCAGACATCTACGTCAAGCGAGTCAACTCCCGGGTGGTGACGCAGCTCACCAACGACCCCGCCCACGACATGTGCCCGCGCATCAGCCCGGATGGCAAGCAGATCGCGTTCTGCTCCGACCGGTCGGGCAACTGGGACGTCTACGTCATGCCCACGGATGGCGGCCGCCCCGTGCAGGTAACTTTCGACCCCGCCGACGAGATCGCCCCCTCCTGGTCCCCCGACGGCACCCAGGTTGTCTACTCCCGCATGGGCGACAACTCGGGCCGGTGGGAGATGTGGATCGCACAGGTGAACCGTCCCGAGGTCGCCAACTTCATCGGGTATGGCCTCTTCCCTCAGTGGAACCCCGTGAGCGGCACGGGCAAGGAAGGCGCGGACCAGATTCTCTTCCAGGTCGGCCGTGAACGCGGCCGTCGCACGTTCGGCGTCTGGACCATTGACGTGACCGATGGGCAGGCCGGCAACGCGACCGAGATCCGCTCCAGCAGCACGAACGCCCTGATCAATCCCTCCTGGTCCCCCGACGGCAAGTGGGTTGTATTCGCGGAGGTCCCTGTCAATGTGGGCGAGGCAAAGAACGCACCCCTGGCCGATTCGGCCAACTCTCAGCCGCGCCAAATAACCAGCACGCTCTGGTTGGTGAGCGTTGAGAATGAGGCCCCGGTCCGCCTGACGTTTGGCAACCGCCTGGCCCTGTCGCCCGTGTGGAGCCGCAGCAACCGCCTTTTCTTCGTGTCCAACAACACGGGCGTCGAGAACATCTGGTCCCTGGACATGACCAAGCCTCTCACGACCGCTTCAGCGATGGTCCGGTCAGATTCGCACTCCACGTACGCCACCCAGCCCGAAGAGGGGGCGCAGGAACTGCAGACCGAGCACGGCGGTAACCGATGATGCATGGCCCCCTCCCGGCAGGAGGGGCCAGGAGTCGGCCTGGCAGCATGCTTGCTGCCGGCCACTTGCCATGCATCGATCTCTCATCCCTGTCATCCTTGCTGTTTCTGGCCTGATCCTTGGCTGCGCTTCGCGCCCGCGGGACGTGCTGGTCGCCCCGCGCACACTGACTGCGCCATACGACACTGCCAAGGGAGAGGTCCTATGGGCCGTTGCCCCACTGCGCAATGAGTCGGGCGCTTCGATCGCTGACGAAAACCTCCTGACTGATCGCGTCATCGGCGCGGTAGAGGAGGCTCAGGGCATCCGATGCCTGCCGCTTTCCCGCACCCTTGCGGCGATGGAAGCCCTGAAGGTGCGATCCATCCGTACGCCTGGTGAAGCCAGGGCACTCGCGCAGGCGATGGGGGTGGAGGCAATCATCGTCGGATCGGTCACGTCCTACGACCCCTACACGCCTTCCCTGGGACTTTCGCTCGGGTTGTTCCCGCGTTCTGGAGCACCAGGGGCAACCACCGGCCTGAACCCCAAGGACCTCACCCGCGCAACGACCGAGGGACCGGCGTCCACGCCCGCGTTCCCGCTCGACCGGCCGGTGGCCGTGGTCTCCGAACGCTGGGACGCCAAGAACCACCAGGTGCTGGCCGACGTCAAGGCATTCGCGGAAGGACGTATGAAGCAGCCTTCGGCGATGGGCTGGCGTCGGTACCTCGCCTCGATGGACCTCTTCAGCGAGTTTGCGTCCTACCGCGCCGTCGATTCGCTCCTGCAGCAGGAATGGACCCGTACCGCTCGCGCCGACATGCCTCCGGCTCAATCTCGGCCGTTGGCAACTCAGTCGCCCGGCAGCAATAACGAGTAAGCCAATCGTTGAGCTCCTTAAACGGGGTGCCCTCGCCCGCGTCCAGATCCGCTCAGGCAAGCGTCCCGCTCAAACCCACGCCGTCTGCCCCCTCGATACGCACTCGCTGCAGCGTCCCGATCAGGGAGTGTGCCTGTTCGCGCGGGGCGTCAAAGAACACGATCAGGTCCGTGTCGGTGCGGCTCACGAGCTGCATGGTCGGACTGTCATGATCGCCGGTCAAGGGTTCTCTCGCTGCCGCGCATCCGCAGCCGCCCCCGCATCCATCATCCTGAGTTCCTCGTCCGCCGATGGTGATGGCAACCAAGCCCCGCTGGCGGATGTCGCCCTGGGTCATGCCCGACTTCTTCAGTTCACGCTGACTCGGCCCTTCGACCAGAACCTCCGCAATCGTGCCGACCTGCTCGCGTCCAATCGACTGCGTCACTTCGTTCTGCAGTGCGAGCAGCGCGTTGTTCCGGCGACGCTTGTCCGCTTCGGGGACGTCGTCCTCCAACTTCTCATACGCCACCGTGCCGGGCCGCGCCGAGTACTTGAATATGAACGAGTTCTTGAAGCGGCAGTGCTGGACGAGGCGGCCGGTCGCCTCGAAGTCGTCTTCCGTCTCCGTCGGGAAGCCCACGATGAAGTCGCTGGAGATCATCACCGGACGCCCGATTTCCGGCTGGTGCAGGTAGGTGCGCACCCGGTCGACGAACTCAACATATTCCGCGACCGAGTACCCCCGGTTCATCATCTTCAGCATGCGGTCGCTGCCGCTCTGCGCCGGGGCGTGGATGTAGCGGCAGATGCGCGGATGGTGCCGCATCACCTCCAGCACGTCCTCGCCGAAGTCACGCGGGTAACTCGTTACGAATCGCAGCCGCAGGATACCGGGCACTTCATCATGGATGCGCCGCAGGAGGTCTGCGAAGGTCGTGACGTTCGCGCCGGCGAACGGGTCGCGGCTGTGCCCGCCCGCGTAGCTGCGTCCCTTCTGAGGCTGGGTGACACCGTCCACCTTGACGGCGGCCCCGTGCTCGAATCGGTAGTGGTTGACGGTCTGTCCGAGCAGTGTGACTTCTATGACGCCTGCGTCCGCGAGGCGTTTGCACTCGTCGATGATGTGCTGGGGCGGCCGGTGCACCTCCGCGCCGCGTGTGAAGGGCACCACGCAGTACGTGCAGAACTTGTTGCATCCCCTTGTAATACGCACGTACGCAGTACGGGCAGTCCCGGCAACTGCATTGGCACTCGCCTGATCCACGGGCGAGATGCTCCTCGAAAGGTCCAGCATCTCCAGCGTGTCCGCCGCCGCAGCGAGCGTCGCGCTTCGACGGGAAGAAGAGCCTTGGAGCGCGACCTGTCCGGCAGAAACTCTCGCGATCTGCGCCGCGGCAGGGTCCTGACGATGCTCATCCTCCAGGAGGCTGAGCCGCGTCCGCACAGCGTTGTCGAGCAGCCCGGGAAGCTTATCGAGTTCTCCCGGGCCGCACAGGACATCCACCACCGGCATGCGTTTGATGAGGTCCGGTCCGTCACGCTCTGCCATGCACCCCAGCACGCCGACAACGAGGCTGGGCTCTTGCCCCTTGCGTGCCCTGAGCTCCCCCAGCCTGCTCCACACCTTCTGTTCCGCATGCTCCCGCACGGAACATGTGTTATAGAGCACGACCCCGGCATCTTCCGCGTCGCCGACGAACTGGTACCCCAGGGCGCGCAGCTGGCCCGCCACAAGCTCGCTGTCGAGCTCGTTCATTTGGCAGCCGAAAGTCTCGAGGTACACCTTCCGTGCGGACATGACAGCCCATGGTACGCTGAAACCCCAGCAGTCACACTCTGATTCCCGTGATGCGCGGCGGCGTCTGAGAATTACTGAATCGGCAGTAGCGGCGCCCGGATAGGTCCGCGCACCACCGACTTGTTCAATACCCGCGCCGCGATTCTTGGGCGTCCCCGCGCCTTGGCGGGGTCATGTCTCTACCCTGCCCGCATGTTCCGCGGTCTTTCGCTCGCGATGAAGTGCATGCTGCTCTTCGGCGGCGCGATTGTGCTCATCATTCTCGCAGCGCTCGTCGGCCCGTGGATCCGCATGAACATGCTGATCGACGAGGGCCAGCTGGAGCTCTCGCGGCAGATGGTCACGATCTGGGAGGCCGCGCGCGAGGAGCAGCGTGGTCAGGGCGTTGATAATGGACCGTGGCTCCTGCCCAGACTTACGCCAGCGCCAGACCAGAAGTACGCGGGCATTGATGCGCGCGAGCTCACGATCTCGCAGGCACGGCGCATGGGCTCTGTGTTTCTGGACCATGCCATAGGGCAGTTCGCAGGAAACCCGACCCGCTCTGACTATCAGGAAGCATCGTGGGTGGGCACGACGCGTGAATTCCGCTACGCCCGCGCGGTGCGTCGTGAGGTCCAGAACGAAGTGAGGCTTGTGGGCGTCATCGAGCTCAGCCGGCGTGAGTACGACCCTTTGCGGCTCATCGTGTTCAACTCGATCTACCTGCTTGTGGCGGGGTTCTTCGTGCTCGCCCTGGCGATGGTCGTGTTCTGGCTGCTGACAAACAAGATCTTTCTGGCCCCGGTGCGCGTGTTGCGGGACACGGCAGAGCGTGTGCGCCAGGGCAACCTTGCCATCCGCTCCGATATCAAGACGGGCGACGAGTTTGAGGAATTGTCGGACACGTTTAACTCAATGCTGACCGACCTTCAGGCCAGCCAGGACCGCCTGCGCAATATCAACGCCGCGCTGGACATGAAGCTTCACGAACTCAGCGCCACCAACTCCACGCTGCACCAGGCGGCCAAGCTCAAGGGCGAGTTCCTTGCGTCGGTCAGCCATGAGCTGCGTACCCCGCTCAATTCCATCATCGGCTTTACCGAGCTGCTGCAGGAAATGGCTCGCACGGACGCCGAGAGCGAAACATCGCTCGCCAACGCTCCACGGCGCCTGAGGTACACGGAGAACATCCTGACCGCCGGGCGCAGCCTCCTGACGCTGATCAACTCCCTGCTGGAGATGGCCCGCATCGAGGCGGGCAAGGTGGACCTCCGCATCGAACGCACCAACCTCCGAGACGCGTGCGAAGGACTCATCGGTCTCATCACGCCGCAGGCCGATAAGAAAGGCGTCATGCTGAAGCTGGAGGTCGCAGAGGATCTGCCCTTTATCCGCACCGACCCACGGAAGTTCCAGCAGATCATCTTTAACTTCCTGAGCAACGCGGTGAAGTTCACCCCGACCGCCGCGAGCGAGAAGACGGGCATCGTCCGGGTTCCCGAGGTCACGCTCCGCGCCGAACGCCTGCCCCCCGCCGGTGCCGACGACGAGGAACGCGTCCGCGTGAGCGTCATCGATAACGGCCCGGGCATCCCCAAGGAGGAGCAGGAACGCATCTTCGAGAAGTTCTACCAGCTGGAAGGCGGGCACACCCGCGAAGCCAGCGGCACGGGGCTGGGGCTTGCGATCAGCAAAGAGTTGGCGCAGGTGCTTGGCGGCCAGATTCAACTGGTGAGCAACCAGGGGCAGGGGTCGATGTTCAGCCTGATTCTGCCGGTCGAACCAGCACCAGAACCTGTTTCGACTCCTTGATGCCTGCGCTCCCACTCCACTGCTCTGAGCGGAGGGGGTGCCGAGTCTTCGAGGCGGGAGAGGCTCTGCGTGCCACGACTTTGCCCGCTTTGGGGCAAAGTCGTGCTCTTCACTACGATTCGCCGTGCGATGTGAACACTGCAAGTATGACCTCACAGGGCTTGTTCCGCACGAAGGTAGCGTGCAGTGCCCGGAGTGCGGATACCGCAGTGTTTGGACGCTGTCGGAGCGCCGCTCGCCCGAAGTGCTCGCAAAGCGGCTGGCGTATGTGACGGGTGTGCTTCCCGCGCTGTGTGTATCCGTACTGGTTTGGCGTGAAACAGACTTCTCCTTTCGGTGGAGCATTGCGATGGTCGGATTGCCGGCTTCGATCATTGCAGGTGCCGTGCTTGGAGCAAGCCTCGCTGTCGCAGCTGGCAGCAGGCTGGGCCGTTCGCGGTCAGAGACTGCCACCATCTGGTTCCCGATTGTGCTGGGGATCGGCGCGGCAACGAGCGCGATAGGAGTAATCGCAGTAATGCTCTTCGCGCCACCAGCAATCAGTCGCTAGATCGTTACCCCCAACCACAACACGTTCCGCTCCTGGAATACGTCGCGTCTTTCGCGGCTTTCCCCTTTCACCTCACCTCCCTCAACCACCGCACACTCTCCACCTTCAACTCCTTCCCCTCCCGCCTCACCTCCACCGCCACCACGTCGATCCGCCACGCATTCCACCCGTTGCGCTTCGCCAGCCACGCCCCGATCCGACGCAACTTCCCCATCTTCGCCCGCGTCACGCTTGCCTCCGGCGCCACAGCGTTGCTCATGTCCGGCGCGGCGGCGTCGCGAAGGCGGGTCTTCACTTCCACCACCACAAACACCTCACCTTCGCGGGCCACGATGTCCGCCTCGCCGATCATTACCCGCGCGTTGCGCGCCACAATCTCAAGTCCCTCGCCACGCAGGTGCGCCGCCGCCGCGTCCTCGCCCGTGCGCCCCACGCGCAGATACTCCGCGTCGTTCGCGCTCCTCGCCAGGCCCAACTGGCGTCGTGCCCCCGCCGCCGCGTGTTGCACCGCGTCCGCCAGCCGCTTCAGCACGCCGCGCTTCGCCATGACACCCTCTACTGCCCTACCCCCGTCTCTCCCCCCGCGCCCGTCCGCGCCTGTGGAACGTAGTACCTGGCTTCCGCAATCTTCGCGAGCCGTTCCACCATCTGCTCGGCGTCCGTGATGCTCGCCTTGCCCTGCAGCGCGTTGACGTACCTGTTCAACTCCCTTTTCGAACGGTCGGACCGCACCTCGTCCTCCAGAGTGATCTGCGCGTCGTACAGGCTGACCCGCTTCGCTCCCTCGCTGTCCAGGTGAAGCCACGCGATAGTCGTCGAGAGTTCGATCGGGCCCGCCGTATCTCCAACCTTCATCGTTCGGGCAGCCTCGTTGAGCGCCGGCGCCGGGAAAAAGTCCCCCTGCGCACGGGTCTTCCCGTTCAGTTCTCTTGCTTCCAGACCACCCTTCTCGTGCTGATTGATGTTCAATGTACTCTTCGCGGCCTCTTCAAAGGAGGACGCGGACGACAGGAGCTTTGTAAACGCATCCACATCCTCCGGACGACTCTTGCTCACCTGCGCCAGGCGGAACATCGCCCGCGGCGGCGGGTCAAACCGGTCCTTCTCACTGTCGTACCGCTGCTCAATATCCCGGTACGAAACACTGACGCGACCGAGGATGCGCTCCCGAAGCTGGAACTTCACAAGCTCGTCGTCTTCCTGACGCCGACGCCATTCATCAATCGAAATCCCTTCCGTTTCGCGAAGGCTGCGCTCCGCGAGAGCGCGCGACCCGCCCCGCGACCGCTGGAAGTCCTGCTGCAACTTCTCCATGAAACCCAGGAATCCCAGCTTCTGCTCCGGCGTAAACCGCTGAAGTGCCTCGGCGCGGAGGAGCTCTTCGCGAATCAGGTCACCGAGCGTCGATGCAATCTTCTGACGAGCAAAGAACCGCCAATTGTCCAGAGGACGCAGCTTCGCTTCCGCCGCAAGTTCCGCGCCGATGGGGGAGATCCCCGCAAGGCCGTAGTCGAAGATCGCCGAGGCATACACGGCGCGACCGTTGATATCGCCCACCTTGGCGTCCACCAAAACCGGCGGACCTTCGGGGGACGACGCTGCTCCGGTCCCCGGGCCAAGCCGTGCCGGCCCGGCGGAAACAACGAGATCGCTGACGGACGCTGCCGCGTCAGGGATTACCTTTAGCTGCTGCGGCACCGCCCCCGACTCCGGCGCGGCAACGATGAACTGCGCCTCCTGCCCGCGGGGAGCTGTGGACCCAAACTCGGCAAGCGAAAGCGACTTGCCGGAATGAACACCGACGCCCTGACCTGAACACGCCCCCATACCCAGGAGGACGCTGACCACGCCAATCTTCCGCAAGACGTTCACGCCAGGTGCATCCATGCCGGTGGCTCCGTTCCGTGTCCGCTGTCGCTCCGCTACAATCACCACGCAAGATCCTCGTTCGCCGACCCACAAGCCGGAAACCCGATCTTGAAGGAGCTTTCCTTTGCCCGACGAACCCAAACTGATTATTGACACGGATTGGAAGAGCCAAGCTCAGGCGGAAAAAGATCGCCTGGATCAGGCCGCCGCGGCCAAGAAGCCTAAGCCGTCGGTTGCTGGGGAGGTCCCGGCCGCTGGGGAAGACGAAAAGGTCCGGTTTGAGGACGTGGTGGCCTTACTTGCGTCCCAATCACTGTCTTACTTGGGCTACTTCCCGGATCCCAGAACGGGCCAGGCTGTGGTCAGTCTGGAATACGCCAAACTGCACATCGACATGCTTGGAGTGATGGAAGAAAAGACCAAAGGAAACCTCACTGAAACGGAGTCTGCAGCACTCACCCGCACGCTGTCGGAACTCCGTATGGCGTTTGTCGAGGTTCAGGCGGCGGTTTCCAAGGCTGTCCAGGAGGGCAGAATCAAGCCGCGGACCATGGGTGGCCCGGGTGCAGGCGGGATCGGCTCCGCGGGGCCAGGACTTTCGACGCCCTAGACGCGAGACAGCCGACGAAAGATGGCGTGACACGCACCAACCCCAGCCGATACACCAGTGCTGATCGGCGGGCCATCACGAAGGGACGCTCGCAGTGTCCAACCCCGAACACGCTCCAGGCCAGGGTTCATCTCAGGGATTCTTTCAGAAAAACCACTTTCTGCTGCGCCGCCTGCACAGCCTCACGGGCATTCTCCCGATTGGCGTCTTTCTCGTTATCCACTTGACGACCAACTCGAGTATCGCGTGGGGCAAACTCGGGTTGCGCGGCGAGCATGCAGACCTTTCGTTCCGGGAAGGCGGTGTCGCCTACTTCTGGAAAGAGGTCACATGGATCAATAATCAGGTCCCTCACCTATTGCTCACGGAGATCGTGCTGTGGGGCGCTATCGCGTTCCACTCGATCCTGGGCGTCATGTATGCCATGAGCGGCAGCAACAATGCATCCCAGTACCGCTACGGGGGGAACGTCCGGTACGCACTGCAGCGTCTGAGTGGATACCTGGGCATCCTGTTCATCTTCTACCACGTCGCAACGCTGCGCTGGGGCTGGAGCTTCCTCGTCCCCGGCGGCACCCAGTGGTCCAGCCAGTTCTCCGCAAGCACGCTCGCGGCATGCCTGCGGGGCAGCGCCACCACAGTGACGCCCATGGGTGTGCTCATCTCCCTCTTCTACTTTCTGGGCGTCAGCATGCTGGTGTTCCACTTTGCCAACGGCCTGTGGACCAGCGCCATCACATGGGGCCTGACAGTGACCGAGCGTGCGCAGAAGCGTTGGGGCTTTGCGTGCGCCGGGGTCGGCGCGGTGATGATGCTGCTGGCCTGGTCGTCCATCCTCGGCTTCGTACTCCTGCACCCGAAGGACGCGCAGCGCGTGGAGCGCGCCGTCAGTGAATCTCACCTGACCCCGGCGGATTCTGTCGCGACGGGCAACGGCCGTTAGCTCGACCTGTCAAACACCCGGCGGCGCGATGTATCCACGCTGCCCTGATGGACTGATCTATGTCTCAACAGCGCGTCATTGTCGTCGGGGGAGGATTGGCCGGGCTTGCCGCGAGCGTCCGCGTCGCCGAAGCGGGGCTGGACGTGGACCTCTTCAGCCTCGTCCCGGTCAAGCGTTCCCATAGCGTGTGTGCACAAGGCGGCATCAACGCATGCAATGAGGTCGCCCGCCAGCAGGGCTATTCGGAGTATGAACACTTCGACGAGACCATTTATGGCGGCGACTTCCTGGCCGATCAGCACCCGGTGCTGGAAATGGCCAACTGGGCTCCCCGCATCATCGACTTGCTTGATCGCATGGGTGTGCCGTTCAACCGCACCAACGAAGGCAACCGGGATCTGCGCCTGTTCGGCGGCTCGCTCTTCAAACGCACGCACTTCGCGGGCGCCACGACAGGGCAGCAGTTGCTGTACGCGCTGGACGAGCAGACCCGCCGGTATGAGAGCGAAGGCAAAGTCACCAAGTACGAATTCTGGGAGTTCCTCTGGCCCATTATCGAGGGCGGCCGGTGCGTCGGCATCGTCGCCCAAGACCTGCGGACCATGCAGATCCGCGCGTTCCGCGCGGACGCGGTCATCATGGCCACCGGCGGCAACGGCCTCATCTTCGGCAAGTCAACCAATTCGGTGATCTGCACCGGAGCCGCGGCGGCGCGGTGCTACCAGGCCGGCGCGTGGTACGGCAACCCGGAAATGATCCAGGTCCACCCCACTGCAATCCCGGGCGCGGACAAACTGCGCCTCATGAGCGAATCCGCGCGTGGCGAGGGCGGACGTGTCTGGGTTCCCCGCAGGAAGGGCGATCATCGGCCGGCACGCGACATCCCCGATGCGGAACGGTACTACTTCCTGGAGGAGCGGTACCCCGCGTACGGCAACATCGTGCCTCGTGATATCGCTACCAGGGAGATCTTCTCGGTCTGCGTCACTGACGGCCTGGGCGTCAACGGCGAGAACTCCGTGTACCTCGACCTGACCCACAAGGACCCTGAGTACCTCACCAAGAAGCTCGGCGGAATCCTCGACATCTACGAGAAGTTTGTGGGCGTGGACCCGCGCGTTGAGCCCATGAAGATTTTCCCGGCGGTCCATTACACCATGGGCGGCCTTTACACAACGTTTACCAAGGGCTCGTACAACCCTACGACGCCCCTGGCGAAGCACAAGTCTGGCACACGCCCACCCATCCCCTTCGACATCGGCCTGGGCATGCAGCCGGGCGCACCCAACAACAGCATGACAAACGTGACCGGCCTCTACGCCTTTGGAGAGGTCAACTTCGGCTACCACGGCGCAAACCGCCTCGGCGCCAACGCGCTGCTGTCCTGCATCTTTGACGGCCTGTTCTGCGGCGTCAGCGTGGCAAACTACGTGCGGAGCGAGGCCGTGAGCAAGAGCCCAGCGTCTGGCGTCGCCCAGAGCGCGTTCGACAGCGCGGTGCAATCCGAGCAGGCAAAGGCCAAACGCCTGCTCGACGCGGTGGACCCTGCGGCCAACCGCGGCGCGGAAGTGAACCCGTACATCATCGGCAAGGAACTGGGCGAGGAGATGACCGCCGCCTGCACTGTCGTGCGGACCGAAGCACGCCTCAAACAGTGCCAGAGCAAGCTGGCAGAGCTCAAGGATCGGTATTCCCGCCTGCGCCTCGCGGACGCGGCGACGTGGACCAACCAATCGCTTTCCTACACCCGCGCACTGGGCGACATGCTGACCCTCGCCGACGCCATCGCCCTCGGCGCACTCACGCGGAAAGAGAGCCGGGGAGCCCACTACCGCACGGACTACCCCGAGCGCGATGACGCAAACTTCATGAAGACCACGCTCGCGAAGTACAACCCTGCCGACCGCTCCACCACGATCGAGCTCGCCCCCATCGACGCATCACTCATACTCCCGACCGCCCGCACGTACGGCAAGAAGAGTTGACACCAACGTGATCGTCGCGACCGGCCCAACCCCGCCCCTCCTGCACCGCCACCGCGCGATCCACGCGGATACGGACGCTTCGTTCAAGTTCTTTGTGGACTGCATCAAGGGCGACCCACGCCTCAGGGGCAGGGTACTCGACGTCGGGTGCGGGGAACGCCCCAGCATCATCACCGTCGGAGCATTGTTCCCGCTCTACCAACTTGCGGCATCACTTGACGGTCTGGACCCCTTCCCGGGCGTCGCTTCCCACCCATGGATGGAACACGCCTGGGTGGGCGAGGTGGAAAAGGTACAGCTGCCGACCGAAGCGTACGACGCAGTGCTCGCGATCAATGTGCCCGAACACATCGCAGAGCCCGTGCCTTTCCTGAGGGCGATCTCTCGCACGCTCAAGCCAGGTGGAGTTATCTACGCCATCACGCCTCACGCACACCATCCCTTCGCGTGGTCTGTTCGCCTTATTCAGGCGATCAACCTCAAACGCAGCATGGCCGCTGGCAACGCAGAATTCAACGACTACCCCGCGTACTACCGGCTCAACTCCCGTTCTGCAGTCGAGCACGCAGGCCGAGCCGCGGGGTACGCCACCGCCCGTGTTTTCTATCATCCTCACACTCACTGGCGAACGTACCTGCCCCGGCTGATGCGCCCCGCGGGGTGGCTGTATGACGCCACGCTGGGCGTGCATGTGCTCAGCGCCGGCCAGCAGTTCATGTTCATGCTTGAGAAGCCGGGGACGGGGGCCGGCACCGTCCTTCCACCGCGCACGTCAAAGGTCTTCCACACCGCTCCGGTCGCGCCTGCCCGCGCACACGTGCCGGCGCCGTCTGCTCCACCATCCTGAACGGAACCCCCATGAGCGAGCACGCACCAAGCCACATCCCCTTCGCGCACGCCCAGGACAAGTCGCTCCGCGAAGCAAACCGCCGCGCCGCCAAACCCGGCCGTTCGGTTATCTTCCGTATCAAGCGCTGCGACGGTCCCGGAAAACCCACCCGGTGGGAAGACTTCAAGGTCCCGGTCGCGCCGAACGCGAACGTCATATCGTGCCTTCAGTGGATTGCGGCGAATCCCGTCACGGCGGACGGGCGCCAGACCACCCCCGTGGTCTGGGATTCCGGGTGCCTTGAGGAAGTCTGCGGCGCGTGCACAATGGTGATCAACGCACGGGTGCGTCAGTCGTGCTCCTGCCTTATCGATGAGTACGCGCCCGGGGAGGGTGACGTCCTCACACTCGAGCCGATGTCCAAGTTTCCGGTGGTTCGAGACCTGTGGGTCGACCGCGAGCGCATGTTCGGCGCGCTGAAGCGCGTCCGCGCTTGGGTGCCAATTGATGGCACCTACTACCTTGGCGCTGGTCCCAAGGAACGCCCGCAGAAGCAGGAAACACGCTACAAGCTCTCCGAGTGCATGACCTGCGGATGCTGCCTTGAGGCATGCCCGCAGTACACACTCGAGGCCGCACCGACCGCATGGTCGTCGGCGTTCATCGGAGCTCAGGCCATTAGCCAGGCCCGGCTCTTCAACGAGCACGAAACCGGTAACCAGCTGAAGCAGGAGCGCCTCGACAGCCTTGCCGGGCCTGGAGGCGTGGACGACTGCGGCAACGCTCAGAATTGCGTCAAGGTGTGCCCCAAAGGCATTCCGCTGACTGAATCCATCGCCGCGGTCGGGAGGGACGAGACCCTCCATGCGGTGACCAGGTTCTTCCGCGGGTAGGCCCTGCGGGGTGATTGCGTGCCCTCCCCGTGGCGCACGGCCACGCTGCGGAGCAGCCCGGTCAGTTTTGGTGGGCTACCAACGCCCTGGGCGACGCCTTACCGGAGGCCGTTCTCGCACGAGCTTCGAACGCCTCTTCCGTGTTCAATCCCTCTCTTGCGGACTTACCAAATGCTTCTGGAGACAGGTACTTGCCCTTGTCTGAACCCACCTTCGCTTCCTCAGCCGTGAACGGGTTCGTCCTAGCCCACGCGTCCTTCCGCGTGCCGGTAATCTGCCAGGACACTTCCATTCCGCCGCTGCTCGTGCGGATGGAAAAGGTGTTGCTCGCGTCTACTTTCCGCACGACCCTCGCCCACATGAGCGGGTCGCCGCTATCACTCTCGTCGATCACTGTCAGCTGATACCGGAACTTCTCGTTCAGGTCAGTCATCCAGATGGGCAGCGTGACCGTGGCGTAACCATCGCTGCCTGTCGTCACGATACCGTCGTAAATATTCTTGTACTCATCGCTCTCCACGCACGCATGCCGAAGCGTCTTGTTCGCCGGGTCGCTGGGGTGGTCGATGTAAAAGAACTTCGCGGGCGCTGAAATACTCCCCGAGGCAGTGAATACCCCTGTCTCTGTCAGCGAAGCGCACAGCACTTCCGGCGCTAGGTTTGGATTGCGGGACCAGAACTGGAACAACTGCACACCGCTCGGACGGCCATCGATGCGCACCGCCCCCGAGTCCGCGTCGGTTGCTCGCCCCTCCAAGCGGAAGTTATTGTCGAGGTTCACAATCGCGTAGGACCCTCCCAACTCTGCGCTCACGCCGGTCTTGTCGGAGAATCCCGGGTTTGTCATACGCACTTCGGGCCTTCCGGTGTTAGCGCCGCTCTGATCGAGCGTGACGACGGTGCCCGCGAACACGTTCCCATTGATCGCCTGCACGCTCCCGGTCGCGAAGACCGCGCCGCCTGAGTACAAGTCACGACCGGCGAAGATATCTCGCGAGGCGGAGGCATCGCCGCTGGAAGCGACCGAAAACCGTTGCCCCCCGTCAACACCCAGCCAGATCAGCGAGTTGTTCCCGATACCCGCGGCCGAGAAGTTGGCCTCGTAACCCGCAGAACCAAAGGGTGCGAGGTCGCCGCTGAACACATTCACTCCAGGGGCGGCCGCCCCGCGGACGTCGAGCCGTGCGCCGGGCGCCCCGGTATTGATCCCCACGCCCCCGCCCGCGCGGATCAGAAACTGATGCACACCCGTAGAGGCAAAGTCCCCTGTGCCGTCGCTCCACACAAACGCCCCGTCGTGCAATGCCTGTGCCCGGCTGCCCATCGCGACACTCGAGGCACCCTGTGCTACGTTCAGGTAACCACCGGGCACAGTCGCGGCCGCGCCAGACGCCACGTTGTACGCGCCGCCGCCAATGCTGGCATCATAGACGGACACAATATTGTTCCGACCGCCCGCGATGGTGGATTGATCTGCGGACGCGACGTTATTCATCCCCCCACCGATAAAGGACTTCAGGCCGGAGGCTGTGTTCGTACTTCCCCCCACCACCGCGCTGAGAACGCCCGAAGTCGAGTTGTACTCGCCGCCACCGATGAACGACGTGATGGCGGTTGCTTCAACGTGATTGCCAAACCCTCCGCCGACGGTTCCCATGTTCGCCAGGACCATGTTCCGCGCCACGTCGGCCAATGCAGGGTTGTTGATCGGGTTAAGCCCTCCGCCGCAGATCGTTGCCCCCGCGACGCCGGCGCCGACAAAGTTGTTGTCCGCCCCGAAGCTCACGCTGGACGTCACCGCCGGCTCCGGTCCGTAATTCACGCTTGCCGGCGAGATGGTCCCCGCCCGCCGGTTGTTCACGCGCACGGTTATCGCTTGATTGTCCGAAGTCCCGATGAACTGTGTCGCCGGGTTTGTGCCGATGTTCCCACCCAGCCTCCATAGCCCGCCCAGCCCCGCCCCATCCCCCACGTAGACGCTCGCGGGGTTCGTGCTCTGGATCGCGCCGCTGAATGTCGTGAACCCCGTGAATACGTTCGTACCGGTAAACGAATTGCTGAAGTTTGTCCGTACGACGTTGCTCGCCATCCGGCCTTCGGGGATCGTTCCGCTCGTCAGGTTTCCCGCGTCCTGGTAGAACCCGGCCACTTGGCCATTCAGTTGGGTCGCGTTCGTCGCTGTCACAGCCGCGCCCGCCGCGGGTGCAAACGACGCGTAGGGCGTCGCCGTCAGCGACTGTCGGGGAGTCAGCAGGGTGTACCCAGTCGTGTTGGCGCAGTTGAGCCCTGTATCTGCGCGTACCTGGATGTCCAGGAACCGCTGCTGGCCGGCAAACTGGCTTCCGAAGTCTAACTGCACATTGAACCGGCCCCCCACGACCTGCACATTGTCCACGCACTGCGTCGTTCCCCACTGGGTTCCACCGCTCGCCGCGTCATAAAGCCTGAACCGCAGGTCATACTGCCCGTCGACCGCAACGCCACCATTTTGCAGTTCTCCCTGGTACGTGAATGCCGTCGTCAGAACCTGACCGAGCGCCGCTGGTGCCAGCGCAAGCCCCGCCGCTCCGACCACCATCGCAGCGACTGAAGGACGCGAGTTACGGGACGTGCGCGAGCGATCACAGTGGCGGCTATCCATACGAGGGCTCCTTGAGTCGGCGCCTGCGCGCCGCTGCCCGCGAAAGCGAGGCCGCCCACGCAAGTGCGACACGATTTTGAGAATCTCCCGCACGCGAAGCAACCGCTCGTAATCTGGGCCCGCTCCAAACCACCGACCGGTGCTGCCGCGCCGGCTCAGGACCACGCAAGCACGAAGTTAGTTGGCAGGTTGGATCACCGTACCCTCGCCATCATCCTTCATTTTGTCCCACCGCACGCCCTTGGAGCGAGGCTGCCCATATAGCGCCGGGTGCTGGTAGGTCCCCTTTTCGCGCTCTTGCTTATCAATCTCCACAGCGACTCCCCGGTGACGCACCCACAGATCGTTGCGGACCGCCTCGACACGCCAGCAGACCCTGCCGCCGGGCATCCCACCAGCGATTGTGAACGAGCACGCTGGCATGGAGCCCCCCGGCTTGAAAGCTTCGCCCGCGCGAAGTGCTTCTTCGCTGATCTCAGAAGCAACGTAAAGGGTGGGCATCGGTGAACCGACGGCTGTCAATGTGTAGCTAGGGTCTTTGTTGATCGTGGCGAAGTAAGAGGGAAGATCGATAGTCGCGGTGCCGTCACCGTCCAGCACGACAGTTCCTCGGTAAAAGTTCACCGGTTCGGGCGCCTCGGAGCAGTAGTGCATGAGATACTTATTTTCCGGGTCCGCGGGGTGATCGATCCGGAACGTCTTGAGTCCTGAGGCACCAAGGTCGCCCTGCGAGTAGACGCCGTAATCGCCAAGAGTGGCGCTGCTGTTGGACTCGCCGAGCACGCCCATGACTCCTCCCGACGTCGCGCTCGCAAGGCCGTAGACACCGATGCCAGCGATGCTAGAGCTCTGACCGAACACACCCCATGCCGGGCCTGTACCAGACGTCGCACGACCGTCTACCGCCGTACCACTCGGGCTGGTCGTTCGCCCCTGCACCACGCCGAACGCATCGCCGGCAGTCGCCGTCGAAACACCGGCCACACTCCGCGCGACGAAGTCACCGGTGTGGGTGAGCGACGCACACTGGGACTCGATCGTCGAGCCCGCACCGCGAAAAAGGAACTGGAAGAGTGGCTCACCGGATCCGCGCCCATCGATCCGCACCGCGCCGCCTCGGTTGCTTGTCGTCCTGCCCTCAAGACGGAAGTTGTTGTCGAGGTTCACCAGCGAGTTCCCCCCCCCGGTCTCGACACTCACCCCAACCCTGTCTGTGCCCGAGTTGCCGCTCGTGATCCGTACCTCGCCGTTGCCGGTCGTCGCGCCCGACGCGTCAAGGGCCACAGACACACTGCTGTTCTTCGATTCCACCGTGCCGGAAGCGGAAAGATTGCCAACGTGGTCGACCGCCAGGCACTGCGACTCGGTACCTCCCACCGCACGATAAATGAACTGGAATAGCGGAAGACCGTCCCGGCCATCAATCCGGACGGCGCCGCCGCGACTGGTGGTGGCACTGCCGTTGAGCCGGAAGTTGTTGTCCAGGTTGACGATAGAGTTAAACCCCGTGTTCTCGACGCTGACGCCGAGTTTGTCCGTCTCTGCCAGCAGGTGCGGACTCTCGATCCTTAGCTCGCCTTCGCCCGTCACGGAACCGATCGGATCGAGGAAGACAGTGCCCGGAGGCGAAAACAAGCTTCCATGGCGACGCGCAACGACCTGCCCAGCGGACGTGACAAAGAACCGTTGTTCGCCATCCACGGCGCAGTACACCAACGCATTGTCCGCGATGCCCCCGCTCGAGAAGTTCATCTCGAGCCCCGCGCTCCCGAACGGCGCCAGATCGCCCGTGAAAATATTAACCCCCGGAGTCGCGCCCGCCACGTTGAGTCGCGCGCCAGGCGTCTGCGTGTTGATGCCCACCCCGGAGGACGTCAGCCGGAGCACCTCCTGGTTATTCACGCGCATCGCCAGCGGCTGATTGTCCACAGTGCCCACGAAGTACGACGCAGGGTCCGCCCCCATATTGCCACCGAGCCGCCAAAGGCCCGTCAGCGACGCACCGTCACCCAGGTAAGTATTCCCGGTGTTTGTCAAGTGCGTGACGCCGGTAAACGTGTTGGCACCACTGAACGTGTTGTTGTTGATAGTCAGCGGCACCACTGAACTTAACCGCCCGTCCGGGATCGTTCCGGCGACAAGGTTTCCGGCATTCTGATAAAACGCTGCGCTCTGGCCGTTGAGTTGTGCTGCGTTCGCCGCCGTCGTCGCATTGGTCGCATTCACCGCGGTGGTCGCGGTCGCAGCGGTCCCGGCCGTGGGTGCGTACGTCGCGTAAGGAGTTGCAGTCATCGCCTGCCTCGGGGTCAGCACCGTGAACCCAGTCGTGTTGGAACAGTTCAGGCCGGTGTCCGCACGGACCTGAATATCCAAGAAACGCTGCTGCCCTGCGAACTGGCCGCCAAAGTCCAGCTGAACCGTGAACTTGCCCCCCACGACCTGCACGTTGTCCACGCACTGCGTTGTGCCCAATTGGGCACCGCCGGACATCGCATCGTACAACCGGAATCGAAGGTCATAGGCCCCGTCGACGACCGTCCCGCCGTTCTTGAGCTCTCCCTGATAGGTGAACGCTGGTGTCAGAGCCTGACCGAATGCGCAGGGGACCAGCGCAAGGCCCGCCGCAGCGGCGAGAAGACCGACGAGCGGCTTCTGAACGGGATGCTTGGACGATTGGAGGGTGGCAGTCCTGGTATCCATACGATTACTCCTGGAACGGCGCAAACAAGCGCTGCTGTTTCCGCAAGCGATTCGTCCGGCGCGACGACGACATGAATTTCGCGTTTGTTCCTGCAAGGTTGGTCTACCCACTCACTTTCACCAGCATGGAGCGCAGCGAGCCAACCCCGCCCCCCGCCCCGCGTGTCGGCGTCGATCCGCACTTCTCCACGCTTCTCGCCCGCGCCGCCCAGGGCGAACCCGCTGCCTCCGCGGAATTGCTGCCGCTCGTCTATGACCACCTCCGCGCCCTCGCACGCGCCAAACTCGCGAAAGAACCTGCCGGTCAGACACTGCAGCCCACGGCACTCGTCCACGAGGCGTACCTCAGGCTTATCGGGAGCGAAAGGCCCTGGAACGACAAACGCCACTTCTTCGCCGCCGCTGCGCTGGCCATGAGGCGCATCCTGGTTGACCGCGCCCGCGCCAAGCGTGGGGAAAAACGTGGCGGGGACCTGCGCCGAATCTCGCTGGAGGTGGTGGAAGGAGGAAACGACGGCAACCCCCATCAGCGTCACCACCCCGACGACAGCTTCGACTGGCTCGCCTTGGAGCACGCCATGGCTGCTTTGGAAGCCCACGATTCTGGTCTCGCGGAGATCGTCCACCTGAGGTACTTTGCAGGTCTATCCGTGGAGGAAGTGGCAAACGCAACAGGGGTTTCGTCGCGCACCATTAACAGGGACTGGCTGGTCGCCCGTGCCTGGCTCCTCCGCCGGATGCAGGAAAGTGATACGGCCTGATACACACCGGCAGGGGCGCGATCCGATGACACCAGGTACGCATTCCAATGCTGACGCGGATCACCAGGGGTTGTGGCACCGCACGAAAGCCGTCGCCGGCCAAGCGCTGGAACTGCCCGCGCTGGAACGTCACGCGTTCGTCGAAGCAGCCTGCGCACACGACCCTGAACTGCTCTCCGAAGTCCGTGCCTTGCTCAAGGCGTCTCTTGATGCGGGTGAAGCGCTGACCGACGCGGGGCTCCCCGCGAGCGCACTCGCTGATGTATTGGAGACACCGGTCGTCGCGCCGGGGACCATGATCGGCAGATACCGGGTGGCACGCCCCATCGGCGCGGGGGGCATGGGAGCGGTGTTCGAGGCCAACGACACAAGCCTCAACCGCAAGGTCGCATTGAAGCTGCTGACGCTCGGCCTCGCCTCCACCGGCGCCCGCAAACGCTTTGAAGGCGAAGCCATGGCCCTGGCCCGGCTGGACCACCCCTGCCTCGCACGCATCTACGAAGCGGGCGTGCACACCGCAGCCGGGCTGAGCGTGCCCTACTTCGCGATGGCGTTTGTCGAAGACTCCCGCACACTCGACACGTTCTTCCGCGATACACGCCCGGACGCCCGGACGGCGATGGCACTCTTCGCACGAATCTGCGACGCCGTTCACCACGGCCACCAGAAGGGCGTGCTCCACCGGGACCTCAAGCCCTCGAACATTCTCATCGACCGTGAAGGCTGCCCGCAGATTGTGGACTTTGGAGTTTCCCGGCTCCTTGATACCGGCGGTACGACCCAGTCAACTCGCGCAGGCGAAATCGTCGGCACCCCGGCATACCTCCCGCCAGAGGCATTCGAACAAGGCGCGCAATCGCTCGACACACGCGCAGATGTGTACGCCCTGGGCGTTGTCTTATACGAAGTGCTCTGCGGCAGCAATCCCTTTACCGGCCCGACGCTGACACCGGTGCAGATTGGCAAGCGTGTCTGCTCCAAGCCCCCGCCGCTCCTGGGCTCCTTGCGTGAGGACTGTATGGGCGATGTCGAGACGATCATCGCCAAAGCGATGGCACGTGATCCCCGCGACCGCTACCCGTCGGTCGAACAGCTGGGGGCGGACCTCCGGCGGGTACTCTCCTATGAGCCCATCCTTGCGCGGCCCGCTCCGGTGCTCCGCCAGGCACGCCTGTTCGCACGGCGTAACCGCGTCCTTGTCGCCGCGTGCGGCGCTGTAGCGCTGGCCCTCGTACTTGGTATTGCCGGGCTTGGTGTGGGCTTTGCACGCGCGCGCGCGAGCGAACGCCGTGCGCGGGAGGAGGCCGATCGCGCGACGAAGGTTTCCGCATTCATTATGCGTATGTTCAGGTCGGCAAGCCCGTTCCACGGGGCCCAGTTCAGGAACCGTGGTCCTCAGGCGCCGAGGCTATTCGACGAGAGCGAAGCCTGGCCAAACGCGGCGATCCCTGGGAGGGCCCCCACGGTCGGCGACCTCCTGTTCGCCGCTTCCGGCCACCTCGAAGAATCGTTTCCCAACGACCCGGCTCTCCAAGCGGATATGGCGAGCGCTCTCGCGCGGACCGCGAGTGACATCTCAGACTACAGGATCGGCGTATTTACCAGCAGGGCGGCGTCGCTGCTATCCACGGCTTACGGCCGCGACGACCCGCGCACACTGGCGGCTCGCCAGGGAACATACTCCTCCGAACTTGTCAACGGCTCTGCCGTCAACATCGCGGACATGGAGCGTGATCTCAACATCATCCGCCACCTCCCGATATCCGAGAACGAGCTGCTGTTGCAGTGGGCATGGAGCCACTACACCCAGGGCCTGCGCATGCAGAACCGCGGGAAGGAAGCGCTCGACGTCCTGCGCTCACTCCGGGCTGATATCGGCCAGTCAATGCCCGGCGACTCTCCCACCAAGATCGCGCTCGACCTCGCGATCATCCGCTTGCAGACACCGGAAGGGGATTCGCGCGCTGCATTGGACGCTATGCCCGCGCTGCTCGCGCGCGCCCGAGCGCTTCCGGATACCGATTCGCAGTGGGCTGTCCTCTCGGTGCTCTTCGACACCCAGTTCCACCAGTCAAACATGCGTGAGTTCGACGCCGCCATGCACACACTGTCACAGGGTGCTTCGCTGTCGTCCCAGCTTTACGGCGGCATGGACCAGGGCACGTACGAATGGTGGAACAACCTTTACTTTGTCGCGCTCATGACGCAGAACTTCGATATTGCTGAGTATGCGGCTCGCGAGCAACTCCGTGGTGCGGACGCCATGCTGGGGCCTCACTCCTTTTACACAACAAAGGCGCAGGGACGCCTCGCCCGTTCCCTTCTCTCGCAGCACAAAAACCTGGAGGAGGCGGAGCGCGCCGCGCGAAGAGCCATCGACGGCGCGCCGGAAATGCTCCCCATCGGCGAGGGCTGGGCGCTCTACCACGAACTCCTATGGGCTTGGTGCATCCGCTTGCAGGGAGACCCTCAGCGCGCAGATCGCATCATTCGGGACCGCATGGGGAATGAGGTTCGGGCCGGCAGGCCAGTCGCGGTCAACTGGGTCGAGCTCCTCCGCGCCACCGAACTCGCCCAGTGCGAAATGGACATGGGCGAACGCGCGGGGGACCTTCCCTCACGCCTCCCGGCGATCGATGCGCTCCTCTCGGATGCGGAGTGCTGGGCGGAAGAACTCGGGCGGGACTGGCCATCCGTCCACCTTACGGAGGAAGCCCGCCAACGCTATGACATGCTGACCGGACGCACCCAGCCGACGCCTTCGCACTCTCCCTAACCTCCACCATCACGCACGAATCACCGCAATCTAAGCCTCTCCGAGTTGCCATTCTCGGGTTAGGATTCATGGGACGCACCCACGCTGGGGCGTACACGCGCGCCGCGAGCACGGGGCTGCCGGTTCAAATCATCGGCGTTGCCGACCCCAAGGCCCACGACATCCTCCTCGCTGAACCGTCCACGCTTGGCAATATCTCGTCGGGTGCCGTCCCGCTGAGCACAGCCTCGCTGCGCACTTACAAGTCCTCCGAGGAAGCACTTGCCGACCATGACGTGGACGCAGTGTCGATCTGCACGTACACCGACAGCCACGCAAGCACGGCGGTACAAGCTCTGGCCGCGGGCAAGCACGTGCTGATAGAGAAGCCCGTGGCTCTCCGCGCACCCGACGTGGAGCGTGTGCGCGATGCAGCAACAGGTTCCCCGCATCTGGTCGCGATGCCCGCCATGTGCATGAGATTCTGGCCCGCCTGGGACTGGCTGCGCGACCGTATCGCTGACCGCTCCTTTGGTACGCTCCGCTCCCTCACGCTCACCCGCCTGGGCGCCGGCCCCACATGGGCAGCGGACTTCTACCGCGATATTTCACGATCGGGCGGCGCGATCTTCGATCTCCACGTGCACGACACCGACTTCATCTGCCATTGCCTGGGCCCCCCCAGCCGCGTCAAGACCAGCGGAAGCGCCAACCACCTCACCACGCTGTATGAGTACGACTCTTTCCTAGGAGTGCACATCGCGGCGGAAGGCGCCTGGGACCTGCAGCCCGGCGCGGGCTTTCGCATGCGTTACTTCGCTCACTTTGAACATGCGAGCGCCGAGTGGGACCTCGCGCATGCACCCAGAATTTCCGTCCACCAAGGCTCCACAACCCGCGCCGTGATACCCGACTCTGCCCACCTTTCCACCGGCTACGACGCCGAAGTGCGTCACTTCGTGAACGCCTGCATCGCAGCACGCGAGCAGAGGACGTTCACACTCAGGGCCACGATGGAGGACGCGGTGATGGTCGCGCACGTGCTCGATGCAGAACGTGCCCAACTCCGCTAGGCTTGATTGGACGACACGACTTTGACGCCTCTTACTCTCGCCGCTCGATCAAGTCGAACAAGTTCCCGTAGAGGTCCTCGAATACCACCACTGTTCCGTAAGGCTCATCCCGGGGCTCGCCCCGGAACTTCACCCCGGAGGCACGCATCCGTTCGTAGTCCCCGCGGCAGTCGCTGCTCTCCACGAAAATGAACACGCGTCCGCCTGTCTGATTCCCCACACGCGACAGCTGGGTCTCGTTCGCCCCGCGCGCCAGCAGGATCACCGCGCCGCGGCCGCACGCGGCACCCACGCGCACCCACCGCTTCCCCCCGCCCATATCCGTGTCTTCGAGCAATGAGAACCCAAGCACATCCCGGTAGTATGCGATCGCCTCGTCGTACTCCCGCACCACAACCGCGAACTGGAAGACGCCCGTAATCATGCCGGGAGCGTACCCTCGCCCGCGCATGCGCACCCGCCTCAAAGTCTGCTGCATCACCTCAGTGGAAGAGGCTCGCATTGCTATAGACGCAGGGGCAGACGCCCTGGGGCTCGTCGCCCGCATGCCGAGCGGCCCCGGCCCCATCGAAGACGACCTGATCGCAGCCATCGCTGACTCCATCCCCGCGCCCATCGCCACGTTCCTGCTCACCAGCGAGGTGGACCCGGACGCGGTTGTCGAGCATGTGCTCCGCACCCGCGTCAACACCGTGCAGCTTGTCGACGATTCCGTGACAACCGATGTGTACGCCGCCCTGCGCGACGCCTGCCCCGCCGTCCGGATCGTTCAGGTGGTTCACGTTCGCGACAAAGATTCCGTGAGCCTCGCGCTCCGCGCGGCCAAGTATGTAGACACTCTGCTCCTGGATTCGGGCAATCCCTTCGCCCGGGTGCGGGAGCTTGGAGGCACCGGCCGAACCCACGACTGGGCTCTCAGCCGAGAGGTCGTGCAGAATTCTCCCAAGCCCACTTTCCTTGCGGGGGGTATAAACCCCTCGAACGTTGCGGACGCGATCGCGCAGGTCCGTCCCTTCGGCATCGATCTCTGCTCCGGCGTGCGGACAGCCGGCCACCTCGACGCAGCAAAGCTCCGCTCGCTGGTCCGCGCCATGCCGACCTGACGCCACACGCCCATGCCCCACACCTTCAACGACTGGCTCACGCTCCTCAGGAACACCGCACACCCTGCCGTGCCGCGGGAGTTCTTCGAACGACAGGCCGCCCAGAACTACGAGCCACAGGGAGACGAGCCGGACCAGCCCGACCCCACCCCCGAGTCCCTTCGCTGGATAAGTTCCTTCACCGACGACGCGGGCCACCGGCGAGACTGCGACAGCCCCTTTCTCTCCTCGATGCTGTTCATCAACCCGATCAGCCCCATGCCGCCAACCGCTTCGCACCTGTCCCGCGCCTGGTGGGGCTGGTTTGACTACACCATCCGAGATTCGCTCGCGATTGATTGGGACGCCGATGGCGCGCTCATGCCAAGCCTCCAAGAAGCGGGTATCGAAGTCTGGACCGAAACCGAGCTGGGCGCGATGCACGCCCTTGTTTCCGCCGCGAAGGGCGCCCGCAACAGGGCGGTCCTTGAGCGGGTATTCCGCGCCGCCGCGTGGATTCTGGACAATCTTCAGCCGGACAACGCGACCAACCACCCATGGGCCATCCATCTCTTTGTGATCATGGCGCTCGATCCCGCTCGGGCGGAGCCGCAGCGTGCCGCCGCCGATCTCTATGCCCAGTCCCTGCTCCACAACGCGGTCGTGCACCAGGGACGGCCCGACCGTTTTTCGGCGCTGATCCTGTGGGATGCGATGGAATGCCTTGATGCGCTCAGCGGCATCCCCTGGCAACGCGCGCCACTGAGCCTGAAGCACATCAGTTTCGCTGCGCGAGACTACAACCGCTGATACAGAATCAGGGACCACCGCGTCAGACCTCAATGATCTCTCCGAAGCCTGGGCACAACGCGCTCCACCCAAGCTCCGCCTGCAGCTTCTCCCGCAATCTCCCGCGCTGCATGTTCTCGCCGTGCGTCAGCACGAGCCTTGGCCACGCCTTGCCGGTCGGGGGCCGATACGCCCGCGCCCACTCCACCAGCCCGCTCTGACCGGTATGCGCAGAAAACCCACCCAGCGTGTGAACCTGCGCCCGCACGGGCACATCATCGCCGAAAATCCGTACATGGTCCGCCTTCTCCACCAGGCGGCGGCCGAGCCCACCTTCCGGCTGGAACCCCGCGATGATGACCCGCACATCACGCTTGTACAAGTTGTGGGCAAAGTGGTGCAGGATCCGTCCCCCGTTGCACATGCCGGAACCCGCGATCACCACCATCCCGCCCCTCATGTCGTTCAGCTTCCGCGACTCGTCGGCGGACGGTGTGGGCACGACCCTGGGCGAAGCAAGCGGGTTGATCCCGTCCCGCAACAGCCCCCGAGTTTCGTCGTCCATAAGACAGAAGTACTTCTCGTACAGCTTCGTCGCCTCGACGGCAAGCGGGCTGTCCAGGTACGTCTGGAAAGACGGCACGCGCCCACTACGCATCAGTTCGCCGATGTGGTAGATCAATGTCTGAGACCGCCCGACCGCGAACGACGGGATCAGCACCTTTTCCTTGTCCCAGATTGCCTGCTGAAGAATCCCAGCGAATTCCTCGATCGTCTCGTGAACACCCCTGTGGTCACGGTCGCCGTAGGTGGATTCCAAGAAAACAACATCCGGCGTTACGCCCTCTGTTTGCGGGGGCTGGGGGTCTTTGAGCAGGGCCGAATCGCTCTGACCAAGGTCCGCCGAGAACACCGCAACTTTCCTGACGCCCCCCTTGTCCACGCACGTCAACTCAATGCTGGCGGAACCCACGATGTGCCCCGCGTCCGTGAAACGGAGCGTCATGCCGGGCGCGATCTCCCTCGACTTCGCGTACCCGACACCTTCAAACATCGCGAGGATCGGCGGTATGTCCCTCAATCGGTAAAGGGGCTGCACCTCGCTGTGGATTCCCCTCGCCGCGTTTTTCCGGTTAGTCCGCGCGGCGTCATTCTCTTGAAGCTCCGCCGTATCTTCCAGCAACAGCTTCGCCACCTCGCACGTCGCGGGTGTCGCAAAGATCCTTCCCCGGTAGCCCATCATGGGCAGCAAGGGCATCCGCCCCACGTGATCGATGTGCGCATGACTCAGCACGACCGCATGCAGACTTGGGGCGTCGACGGACGGGCGATTCTCGTTCTTCTGCTGAGCATCGTGGTTGCCCTGGAACATGCCGAAGTCGATCAGCACGCGGGCACGGTCAGTCTCCACCAGGTAGCACGAACCCGTGACCTCCCCCGCCGCTCCAAACAACGTGATACGCATGCGTGAGAGTACTCCACGCCCGAACGGACCGCGCCCGAATGAAAACACCCGCGCGAGGACGCGCGGGTGTCGAGGAATCTCAGCTGTTTGATGGCTTACCGCACGCAGTCGGGGTCAAACCGGAAGCACTGCAGGAAGTAGCCCACGTCCTGAGGGTTGGTCGAACCATCACCGTTGATGTCCGCCTCACCCGCCTGGTACGACGCGAGGAACGCCGCGAGGTCCTGCTGGTTCAGGACATTGTCGTGGTTCCAATCGCACGGGCAGCCGGGCGTGCAGGCACCCGCGGTGCACGGGACGCCGTTGCCGCGATACGTGCCTCCGGCCGCGGTGCAGGCCGCCTGCGTCTGCAGCTGGCAGGTCGTGTTGCCTGCGGGGTCAGTCACGCAGCACGCACCGCGCGGGGCCGGGGGCTGGCAGATGGTGCTGTTGCACGCGGTGCCGTTGCCGCGGAAGGCGCCCTGCGCCTGCCGGCAGGCGAACAGCGTGAGTTGCTGGCAAGTGATGACCCCGTTGGTTGCGATGCAGCACGCACCCGTCTGAGGCGTGCAGGTGGTGGCCTCACAGGTGGTGCCATTCCCACGATACACGCCCTGCGCCTGGGCGCACGCCTGGGCTGTAGTCACAGCGCAGGAGAACGTTCCGTCGGCATTGTGCGTGCAGCACGCCCCCGTGGGGGGTGTGCAGATCGTGTTGGAGCAAGTGGTGCCGTTCCCACGGAACACGCCCTGAGCCTGGAAGCACGCCTGAGCAGTCGTAACCGAGCACGTGATGTTGCCCGCCGCGTCGTGCGTGCAGCAAGCACCTGTGGGAAGATTGATAACGCACGATGTGGTGCTGCACTGGGTGTTATTCCCGCGGAACGAACCGCCCGCCGCCTGGCAGGCCGCGAACGTCATCTGCTCACAGGTCATGACGCCATCGCCCTGGATGCAGCACGCTCCGGTGGGGGCAGGCTGCGGGCAGATGTTCGGCATGGAGCAGTTCGTGCCGTTGCCGCGGTAGATACCACCAGCCGCGGCGCAGCTCGCCTCGGAAACAACTTCACAGTGAGCAGGCGCTGCCGGGCTTGCAGGTATGCAGCATGCACCATTCGGTGTGGGTGTGGGACAGATGCCCGCGGTGCTGCACTGTGTGCCATTACCGCGGTACACGCCATTCATGGCGCTGCACTGAGCCTCAGGCACCATCTGGCAGACAGGTATGCCGGAGTTGGTGGTGATGCAGCACGCGCCGACCTGCGGGGGAGTGCAGATGTTCGTCGAATTGCAGTTCGTGCCATTGCCCCGGAACACACCGCCCGCCGCTTGGCAAGCCGCGCCGGTCAACTGCTGGCACGTGGTGCCCGTCGGGCTCGTCAGGCAGCACGCGCCCGTGGGCGTGCTTGTCACACAGATGTTGGGCATTGTGCACGAAGTGCCATTCCCGCGGAAAATACCGCCCGCTGTGACGCACGCCTGCTGCGTGAGCTGCTGGCACGTGAT
>CALLYM010000118.1 GCA_937858155.1 uncultured Phycisphaerales bacterium
GTCGAGGTCCCGAGGCCCGCCGACCCGAAGGCCTGCGGCGTGCCGGGAACGGTGCGCCGCGGGTTGGGCAGAGAACGCTCGATTCTGGAACAACGCACAAAGGAGCCACACCATGTGGGCACTCGACAGGGACATCGCGGCGATTGATCCGATCGTGTTCCGCGAAACGGCGTGGGCCGGGCAGACGCTCTCCCGCGGCGACGCGATGATCTCGGGCGACACGCTCTCCATCGTCGGCGGGCTGGACGTGCCCTTCAACCAGGCGCTGATCGCCGAAGGGCACGTGGTCAACGTGGGCGGAATCATCGTGGAGGTGGCGGACGTGCAGTCCGCCAACACGCTCACGGTCACCGTGCCGCGCCCCACCCTGAACGCACCGACGCAGCCCCCGCGCCAGATAGACACCGCCCCCTTCACCATCCTCTCCTTCCGCGTGCAGATCCAGTGGGCCCATCGGCAGATATTGATGATGCTCGGTCTGCGCGCCCAGGGCGAACCCGGCTCTGGGCTGGACGAAACGGCCGTCACAAACCGCGCCGACCTCATCCGCCTCGAAGCCCTGGGCGCCCTGCACCTTATTTATTCCGCGGCCGGCGCGCTCGAGGACAACACCAGCCCCAACAACCAGCGCGCCCAGGCCTACCGCCGCCGCTTCAACGACGAACGCATGCGCGTCGCCGCGAAGATCGATACCGACGCCGACGGCGAGCCCGACGCCATCCGCCGGCTGAACGTGCTGCAGTTGGCCCGCTGGTAAGAAATATGGTCAATGTCGGAAATTATCAAAGTGGGAAATGGTCAAAGAGTCAAATTCAAAGACCACCCACTCGGCTCCTCTTTGACCATTTGACCATTTCCCACTTTGACAATTTGGGAGCCCCCCATGCTCATCCTCCACCCCCGCGAAGTCTCCTTCCTCAACACGCCCTGGAAGAACGTCACGAGCGTCGTGGTCGACCGCGCCGCGACCAGGATCGTGACCGACGTGAGCGACGCCGGCCCCCACGTCCTGTTCGCCGACTGCCCCGAGCAGCGCGTCACCATCCGCGTGACGATGGACATCGCCGAAGACTCGATCCTCGCGCCCGCCCTGGGAGTCCAGGGCACGCTCGCCTTCGCCACCGCGCCCACAGGCGTGAACGCATCGCGCTCCAGCGTCACCGCGACGGCGGTCATCACCGCTGTTTCGCACGAAGTGTCGCTCCGCAAGGGCGCGGTCCGCACCGTGGAATTCGTGGCGGTGTCCGCCGACGGCGCCGCCGACCCCATCACCATCACCGACGTATCGGGCATCGTGGGAGGTGTCTCATGAGCAGTTTCAAGAGCCTGGACCTCTTCGGCAGCGGCCCCCACCGGTTCCACTTTGGCCGCCAGGGCTACCTGGTCACGCTCGACCTTTTTAGCGGCGGCTCGGGCTCCGGGTCCACGCCGCAGGGCCCGCTGGAGCTCGACATCTTCGTGCGGGGCAGGCTCGTGGCAAACTCCGAGTCCGCGCTGTGGACGCTCCGGAACGCCATCCGCGCCCAGATCACGGCCTCCCCCGTCGCCGGCACGCTCGTGGACAGCGCCGGCCGCTCCTGGACCGGCATGACGCTGACACACTACACCGAGCAAGACCGCCGCGACCACGCCCGGATGTTCTCCATCGCCTACGAAGCCCAGTTCCGGCAGTTCTGACGCTCACCCCTGATCCTCGGACCACTATCCGAGAGAGCCCTGGGCGCAAGCCCAGGAAGGCCAGTAATGAGCGCCCAACCGAGAACCATGAACCCCGCTCGTACCATCCATGTGTATGCGACTGCCCAGCCCAACCGTCCGCCGCTGGACGCTGACCGCGTGCGCAGCAATCCTGCTCACGGTGTGGCTTGTCAGCGGGCGCTGCTGGATTGACTGGAGTCCTGACAGCGTTCATTCTGTCGCTTTGTGCCGAGGTGCATTCTCCGTGACTCGCTCGCGAGTGAGCCCCGCCTTTCTCACAGGAGTGACCGCTGGGTGGCTGGGTGACTACTTCTTGTTCTGGAAGCCATGGACGAGCGTGCAGGTGAGTAGAAGTGTGCGATCGACCAGCGTTGCGTTGTGGCCTGCCGTGGCGCTCATGGCACTTGCGGCTTCGATGTCATGGGCGCGAGCAATCAAGTGTCGGCGAGCAGAGGGGCTATCAGGTTGCTGTTCAAAGTGCCGCTACTCACGCGTGGGACTTGCACCGACTGCCCCCTGCCCCGAGTGCGGCAACCTCGTGTAGATTGGAAAAGTAACAATACCGCCCCGACAGGGGCTAAGGAGCTTCAACGCTACGGTGAAACGCATCATCCTCGCCATCCTCCGCTGGACCTGTACGGTGCTCGCCGTGCTGTTCCTCACCTTGTGGATCAGCAGCGAGTACGTGATGGTGGATTGGACGGCGACGGACCGCGTGCATACTGCTGTCAGCCCAGGCCGCATTCTTTTCGAACGTGCGCCTCGGGGCTACTTCGAGGGAGCTCAGGGTTCCCGGGTGACCCGTGCAGAACTGCGAAGTCGAGATGTTGATTTCGACTGGATGCCCTTGCGGCAATATCCGCAGGGCAAATGGACCAGACGTGTCGTCGCTCTATGGCTGGCCGCCCCACTGTTCGCCATACCGGCAACAATTCTCTGGGCAGGGCCCACCCGTGCCGCATGGCGGCGACAGGTCGGACGCTGGTCGCAGGCTGGGGATGTCAGCGACACTCGCTGGCGCCCGTCCCGTAGGCTGGCTTTGCGGGCAACTCAGGTCAGTGCTCTCATCCTGCTGCTGTGTGTCGGGATGTTCCTCGTCAGTCTGCTTTGGAACTGGCACATGCGAGTCGTTTCGACAAACTTCTGGCACGAAGGTGGTGTCCGGCTGCGCCGTGGTGGGGTGGAAGTCTGGTGGAGCGGACTGACGTCTTCCGCTGGGCAGAGGACGTCGGGGTGGTTTGTTTCGCAGCGCCTTCCCCAATTTTGGATTGGCCTTCCGTACGTGACTTGGGAATCGGGTCTTCTGACGGGAAGGTCTGGTGCGGTTGGTTGCCCGTTCTGGCTACCCGCGCTGCCCCTGGGCGTTTTCACAGTGTTCCTTGCGCAGATATACATCGCTTCGACGAAGCGTGACAACTGCTCACGTTGCCATTACCCCCGCACTGGCCTCGCCCCCGCCGCCCCCTGCCCCGAGTGCGGTACGCCGGTCCAACCTAGCCCGCAGGATGTAGTTATCGACGGAGCGAGCGAGATCGCCGCACCGCAGGCGAGCAGAGAGAGGAGCGATTAATGCGGTGGATCGCCCGTTCCATTCCTCGTTGCACACTCACGGTCGTGGGGCTGCTGCTGCTCACGGCTTGGTACGTGAGCCTTCGTTGGACGGTCGACTTCACTTTCACGGACCGTTGCCGAGTTTCGCTTGTTGCGGGTTGCGTGCAATGGGAACGCGCGTCGGCGGGCTACTACTCGAGCGTGGATGTACTTCATGCGCAGCGCGAGCGACTGCGGTATTCACCGAGTTGGAACCCCGTTGGTCATCGTCCCTGGGGCAGTTGGACTGCCCATCGCGTTGCGCTCTGGGCCTTGGCACCGCTCCCCACAGCGGCGATGGTGATCTCGTGGTTGCTGTGGCTGCGACAACAGCCGCTGAGAGCGCAGTTGGCCAAGGCTCGCCGACCTGCTGCAATCACCTTGACGGCGTTTTGTGGCTGCACAATCGCAGCAAGTATTGGGCTGTTTGTCGTCAGTATTTGGTGGAGCCTGGGGTACTGGGGGAGCGACCTGACGAACTTGTGGGTTGTGGAATTGCGGCAAGGGGCCATTTCTGTATCACGGAGTTGCTGGGGGTTCTCCACGGGGCCAGCGCTCCCCACAGGATGGGTGCTCGAATGGCGTTCTGGTGCCGATTGGGTGCATATTCCCTCGCTGCATGTTGACCGTACTACACCAATGGGATGGTCTGGTAGCGTGGATGTTCCTTGCTGGCTCATCGCCATCACTGCTGGAGTACTTACCGTTTGGATCGCCAGAAGGTTTGATAAGGCAAGTAAGGCTGATTGTTGCGGTACGTGCAGGTATCCCCGTGCCGGCCTTCTTCCAGACGCCCCCTGCCCCGAGTGCGGCCATTCGCCTCCCCCGCAGAAGCGATAAACTCTTCCCCTGATGCACGCACGCTTCACACCCATCTTCGCGCTCCTTGCCGCCGCCGCGTGCACCTCCTGCACCATCGACCGCACGGCCACCACCCCCGTGGTCCTGTCGCCCGTTGTCGAGGGCGTGGGAAGCGGCGGTGAGCAAGGCGCCAACGCGCCCCACGACAAGGAACTCTGGCCCTTCGCCCCGCGGTCTCTCCGCGTCCACCCCCTGACCCACGTCGATGCGCCCGACCCCATGGGCGAGGGCACCCTCATCCTCCACGTCGAGCTCCGCGACCGCTTCGGCGACTCCGTCAAGGGCGTCGGCCAGTTGTCGGTGGAGTTGGCCAGTGCGGCGGCGGTGGGAGGGGGGGCAGGAGGCTTTGCTGCGGGCAGCGAGTCACGCGTCCGCTGGGACGTGCCCGACATCACCGACCCCGCCACCAGCAGCCGCCGCTTTGACCCCTCGACCCGCACCTACCGCGTGCCCCTCAAGTGCCCCGCGTGGGTCAGCCGCTGGCTGAACGACGAGACCGAACGCCGCGGCGGGCCCGACCATCTCACCTTGCGAGCCACCTTCACGCCCACCGCGGGCGAGGACCGGCGCGTGCTGATGGACGAGTACTCCGTCGAGCCCTGACGCCAAGCCAATAAAACCCCTGTTTGCACGCCGTTTGGGCGCGGTGCGCAACGCGAGTGTCACGCGCCACAGGAAATGCAGGAACCCGGGCGCGACCCGTTGGTCGATAGGAGCGTACAGGCAAACAGCCACGGGAGGCTCGCCATGAACGCTGAAGTCCGGTTCTCGCTGCAGCAGGTCCGCGTCGCATCGCCCTGCCAGGAACGCTGGGAGGACATGAAGGGCGACGACGTCACCCGCCTCTGCGCCGGGTGCGGCATGAACGTCCACAACCTCTCGGCGATGACGAACGAGGAGGCCCAGGTCTTTATCACGCAGGCGGCCAAGTCGCAGCGCCGCACCTGCATCCGCATGTACAAGCGGGCCGACGGCACGCTCCTCACGAGTGACTGCCCGGTGGGTTTGGCCGCTGTGCGTCGGCGGGTGTGGGCGGGCGTGCGGCGCGTGGCGGCGGCCATCGCCCTCGCCGGCGTGTCGGTCCTGGTGTGGAAGCGCGCCGACGCGGCGCAGTCCTGGCGCGGCGCGACGCAGACCCGCGGCGTCCGCCCGTACTCGTGGATCTCCGAACGCTTGGGCGTGCCCGCGCCGTCCGCGGGGACCAGCGTCATCATGGGCGACATGTGCCTGCCGACGCCGCCCACGCTCCCGCAGCACGTCAAGGACCTGGTGGGCATCCCAGCCGAAAGGAGCGGGTCATGATCCTGTTTGTGGCCCTGTTCGCTCTCGTGCAGGTGTGCGCGTGGGTCTTCGGCACCTTCGAGGGAACGCAGGGGTACGCGTTCACCTCCAGCGGCGTCGAACCGCGGGACTTTCTTGTGCCCATGGTGCTCGCGCCCACGATGGCTGCGTGGCTCGCGGCGGAAAGCGTGCAGTGGCTGCGAAAAACGCGCGTGTTCGACGCCCCGCAGAAGGGCAGCATGTTCGCGGTGTGGTTTGCACGGGCCAGCCTGGGCCTGGGTGTCGGCGTCCTGCACATCGGCCTGGCAGGGTTGCTGCTCGCCGCAACGCGGGAGCGTGCGCCAGACCTTGCTGTGATGGCGGTTTCCGGCGGACTGGCCGCAGTGTTTGGATTGGTGTTCCTGCCGGGCAAGCGCCGCGCGGGCTGCCCCTCCTGCGGCTACGACTGGGCGGGCCTCCCGCGCTGCCCCGAGTGCGGTACGCTTCACGCCGCGGCGGGTGCCGCGAGTGTGGGCGTATCACATTAAGAGGAATTACATGGCGAAAAAGGCAAAGAAGGAGGCCGCAAAGAAGGTCACGAAGAAGCCCGCGAGCGCCGGGGGAATGGCAAAGAAGTACGCCACACGCTCCGACCTGGGCGCGCCCGCGTCGGTGGCGATCGACCGCATGGCCGAGCCCATGCGTTCCATGGCGCGGGCGATCGACAAGGCGATCCGTGCGGTCTCCAAGAAGGTGCAGGACCGCGTCGCGTGGGGCAACGCGGGCTACATCGTGGACGGCAAGGACCTCTTCGCGATCAGCGAGTGCAGCGACCGCGTGAACCTCTACATCGGCAACGGCGCGCTGCTGGACAACGCCGAGGGCGTGCTGGAAGGCACGGGCAAGACGATGCGCCACGTGAAGGTTCGGAGCGTCGAGCAGGCCCAGGGCGCGGCGGTCAAGAAGCTGCTGAAGGAGTCGGTGGCGATGGCAAAGGCGGACGACCGCAACGCGTGGAAGTAGTCCCTAGCCGGCATCGACGGTGTGATCGCCGGCCTGGATGGACTCCACGCCGATCCGCGCGCGGGTAAGTTTCTTGGCACGGGTCTCCGCGAGCAGTTCCACGTTGCGCCGCTTGCCCTCGGCGTTGTAGTTGCCCGAGCCGTGCTCCATGTGGACGCAGATGGTGTTGTGGCGGGTGTGCCGACCGCGGACACCAACGTTGTTGAGGCGGCAGCCCAGGTCGGTGTCGTCCTTGCCGGGCGAGCGATAAGACTCGTCCCAGCCGCCCACGCGCAGGATGTCGGCCTTCCACGCGCTGGCGTTGCTGCCCGAGAAGCGGGCGTTCGAGACATTCACCGCGTCGATGAGCCAGGTGACGAACGAACGCGGCCAGAGTTTGACGCGCCGGCGCGTGGGGGCCTGCCCCTTCGAAAGGAGGAACTGGTAATCAAACGCGCGCCCGCTGCGGACATCGTCCAGGGTGAGGGCCTTGGTCGGCGCATCGGACAAGCGGAAGTCGCCCCCCGCAAGGAACCGTCCGGGGCGGCGGAGGTCCAGGTGCGTGCGCACAAAGTCTCGGCGGGGGATGACGTCGCCATCGGCGGCGATGATGTAGTCGGCCCGCGCGGCGGCCAGGGCGCGATTCATGATCGCCATCTTGCCGTAGTAGCCCTTGTGCGGCTGGCGGACGTGGGTGATGGAGAGCCCAAGCTCGGCGCGGAGCCGCCGGATGGTGTCGCGGGTTTCCTCGCGGGAGCCGTCGTCCGCGATGAGGACCTCGAAGTCCTTGAAGTCCTGGCAGGCGTAGCCGGTCAAGACATATTCGAGCGAGCGCGGGCTGTTGTGCGTGGAGAGGATGACGCTGGCGGCGGGCATGGGTGGGGGCAGGAAGGTAGCGTCAGAGCGAGCGCCAGTTCTGGGCGATGGGGTAGCGGCGTCCGGTGCCGAACGCGACGGAGGTGACCTTGAGGCCCACCGCGGCCTGCTGGCGTTTGTACTCCGCAAGGTCGATCATGCGGGCGATGCGGGCGACGAGCGCGCGGTCGAAGCCGGTCTTGTCCACGATGTGGCTCACGCTGTGCTTGTGCTCGACATAGAGGTCGATGATGCGGTCGAGGGTTTCGTAGGGCGGGAGTGAGTCCTGGTCGGTCTGGTTGGGGCGGAGTTCGGCGCTGGGGGGCTTGGTGATGCTGGACTCGGGGATCGGGGGCCTGGTGCAGTGCGCAAGCGCGGGAAGGGAGGCGTAGTGAGCGTTGATCCAGCGAGAGAGTTCGTAGATCCAGTGCTTGCTCACGTCGCTGAGCACCGCGAGGCCGCCGTTCATGTCGCCGTAGAGCGTGGCGTAGCCCACGGCGGATTCGGACTTGTTGCCGGTCGTCAGGACGATGGCCCCGGTGCGGTTGGAGAGGGTCATGAGGAGTGTGCCGCGGACGCGGGACTGGAGGTTTTCCTCGGTCACGTCGGGAAGCACCTGCCCGAGCGTTTTGTGCCCCCGGGCCTGGAAGACCGGGTCGATGGTGGCGCGGAAGCCCTCGATGCAGGGTGCGATGGGGGCTTGGATGCAGGTCATTCCGAGGCGCTGCGCGAGATCGTGAGCGTCTTTGATGCTGTGGTCGCTCGAATATGGGCCCGGCATGGAAACGCCCAGGACGTTTTCCCTGCCGATGGCGGCGACGGCGAGCGCGGCGGTGAGGGCGGAGTCGATGCCGCCCGAAAGGCCAAGAAGCGAGGTCCGAAACCCTGTTTTTCTCAGGTAGTCGCGGATGCCGAGGGTGAGGGCGGAGAAGAGTTGGTGGAGGTCGGAAGGGGTCGGAGACGCGTGAGACGGTGAGGCGTGAGACGGTGGGACGGTGAAGAGGAGTGGGTGATCAGTGAAGAGTTCTCCGGAGGCGGCGAGGGAGCCGTCGGGGGCGAAGGCGTAGCGGTGGCCGTCGAAGACGAGGTCGTCGTTGCCCCCAAGCTGGTTGACGGAGAGGACGGGGACGTTGTGGGTGCGTGCGTGGGACGCGAGAATGTCGGTGTGGCGTTGGCCCTTGCCGAGCACGAAGGGGCTGGCGGAGGCTGAGATGATGGCCTGTGCACCGTGGGCGATGAGTTCGGCGACGGGGTCGGGCGAATGGCGGTAGCGGCTGGAGAAGCCGGCGTCCTTGCCTTTCCAGAGGTCCTCGCAGATGGTGAGGCCGACCTTGAGGGGGCCGGTTGGCGATGGCACGTTGATGACGACCGCGCGGGAGCCAGGCTCGAAGTAGCGGTCCTCGTCGAAGACGTCGTAGGTTGGGAGGAGGCGTTTGTCGTAGTAGTCGACGTAGCAGTTGTCGCGGTAGACGAGGAGGGAGTTGGCGGTCCCGGCACGGGGGCTCACGCGGTCGACAGGCAGGGGGCAGCCGAAGACGCAGGTGAGGCCGCTGGTCGCGGTTTCGCCCAGTGTTTTCGCGGCGGCGGCGCACGCCTCGACGAAGCCCTCGTGGGTGAGGAGGTCGCGGGGGGGGTAGCCGGAGATGGCGAGCTCGGGGAAGACGACGAGGTCGGCGCGGTCGGCACGCGCGGCGTCGAGGAGTGCGGCCATGTGGCGGGTGTTGCCCGCGAGGTCGCCGATGGTGGGGTTGAAGGTCGCGAGGCAGACGCGCATGGCGCAGGTTAGGGATCGCGAGCGCAGAATGTGCAGCGGGGAGCGGGGCGGGGTCGATGGAACATGGTTGATGGCGGCGCGGCGGCGCCTGTGTGGTGGCCGCTGCGCGCCTGGGAGAAGAGCACACGTGGACACAGTGCAGTCCAGCGCCGCGATCCTGGAGGCCAACCTGCGTGTGATGGCGGTCCGGAGCCCGCGCGCGGCGGAGGCGATCGCCCGGGCAGTCGCGCGTCGGGATGTCACGTTCGCGCGGGCGCGTGACGGCGCGGTGACGGGTGTGGCGGGGCTTGGGAACGCGCAGCGGCGGTTGGCGAGCGAGTTTGAACCGCTGCGGGAGGCAAGGCGGCTTTCGGACAGCGTGGATGTGCTCGCCGCGGCGGCGGTGGTGGTGCGGGGGTTTGGGCTTGGGCACCATGTGGGCGCGCTCGCGGCGCGGCTGGGGGCGTACGGCGCGGTCGTGGTGTTCGAGCCTGATGTCGAGCTGCTGCGCGCGGTGATGGAGCGGGTGGACTGTGCGGCGTGGATGGCCTCATGCCCCGTCGTGTTCGTGACGGGGGCCGACGACAAGGGGGAGCTGACGGGCGTGCTCGGCGGGCTCGAGGGCGTGGTGGCGCTTGGGACCAGGATCATCGACCACCCGTCGAGCCGGGCGCGGCTGCGGGAAAGTGCGGACGCTTTCGGGCGGACGCTGGCGGACGTGGTGGCGGCGGTGCGGACGAACGTGGCGACGACGCTGGTGCAATCGGAGGTCACGCTGCGGAATCTGCTGAGCAACGTGGGTGTGTACACGGGCGGGGAGGGGATCGCGGAACTGCGGGGCGCGTGCGGGGGCGTTCCGGCGGTGGTCGTCTCGGCCGGGCCGAGCCTGCGGAAGAATGTGGAGCTTCTGGCGCAGCCGGGCGTGCGGGACCGCGTTGTCATCATCGCGGTGCAGACCGTGCTGAAGCAGCTGCTCGCGATGGGCATCCGCCCGCACTTTGTGACCGCGCTCGACTATCACGAGATCAGCGCACGGTTCTACGAGGGGCTCACGGCGCGGGACGTGGAGGGCGTGACGCTGGTCATCGAGCCCAAGTGCAACCCCGCGATCCCGCGGTCGTTCCCGGGCAGGGTGCGGTGCGTGGGGGACGACATCCTGGACCGGGTGCTGGGCCCGGGCCTCTCCCGGCCGATGGGGTCGCTGCCTCCCGGCGCAACGGTCGCGCACCTGTCGTACGCGCTGGCGCGGCACCTTGGGTGCGATCCGGTGATCCTGGTAGGGCAGGACCTGGGTTTCACGGACCATCAGTATTACGGTCGCGGGGCGGCGATCCACCGGGTGTGGAGCGGTGAATTGTCGGACTTCCGCACTCTGGAGATGATGGAGTGGGAGCGTGTGGCGCGCATGCGCGGGCTGCTTCGGCGGGTGGACGACCAGCAGGGGCGATCCCTCTATACCGATGAGCAGATGGCGACGTACCAGGTGCTGTTCGAGAAGGCGTTCCAGAAGGACGTGGCGGAAGGGCTGACGGTCATCGACGCGACCGAGGGCGGCACGCTGAAACAGCACACGCGGGTGATGCCGCTTGCGCTCGCCCTCGATCGTTTCTCACGCGGCCGGGGTGGCGGCGTGTTGGAAGCGCTGTGCCCCATTGGTCGCGGTGCGGGGCTTCCGAGCGCGGCGGGCACGGTGGAGCGGCTGCGCGTGGTGGCGGCGAGCGCCCGGAGCGTGCGGGACGCGTGCCGTGCGACGATCATCGATCTCTCCACGATGCTGGGGCGGATGCAGGACCAGGAGTGCGTGAACGCGCTCATCGGCGGGGTGACGGAGCGCGGGCGCGGGGTCAAGCAGGAGGCGGCGTACTGGATTGCGCAGCACCTGAACCAGGCGGGGGCACTGAACCGGTTCCGCGCGGACCGCGTGATCGCGCTGTCGGTGGGGCTGACGCCGGAGGAGACGCAACGGAAGCAGATCGAGCGGGACATCCGCAACGTGCAGTTCCTGGGTGAGGCGGCGGGGCAGGCGGCGGGGATGTTGGACGACGCGTGCGCGGTGCTCGGAGGGGCAGCGCCGACGACGCGAGATCCGGCGGTGGCGAGTATTGAGAGCGTGGTGGAGGGGGCGCCGGGGAGCGCGGTGCGGCGGCGCGTGGTCGCGCTGGTGTGCGTGGACGAGCGGCGGTCTGCGCTTGGCGCGAAGCGGACGCGTGCCGACGCGGTGGAGGCGTTGTCCCGCACGCTGGGCAGGCTGGCCCTGTGCACGGGGCTGGACGGCGTGGTGGTGGCGGGGGAGAGTGAGTCCGTGGCGCGGGTATTGGTGGACGACGCGGCGCGGCGGCGGGGGGGCCTGCCCGTGCAGGCGGCGGGGCTGAACATGCACGCGCTGCGCGCCTGGCGGCGCGGTGTGGGCGC
>CALLYM010000119.1 GCA_937858155.1 uncultured Phycisphaerales bacterium
CCTGCCCCGCCGTCCACTCGGGCCGGATCTGCACGTAGTCGGGCGTCATGATGCGCCCGACGCTCTTGGCCGGGTAGCCCAGGATCGCCTGGACCTCCTTGCGCGACTGCGGCGACAGGCTCGACAGCACGCGCTGGGCGCACGACTCGGGCATCTCGTCCACGAGCTTGGCCTTGTCGTCCGGTGGCATTTCCTCGATGAAGCGGGCCGCCTGCTCGGTGCCCAGGGCGGTGATGAGTTCCTCCTGCTGCTCGGGCGTGAGGTAGGCGAAGGCCGAGCCCGCGTCGTCGCGCAGCAGGAAGCGGAAAGCGATGGCCTCCTGGTCGTTGGGCAGGTTGCTGAGGAGTTCCGCGACGTCCGCCGGGTGCAGGTGGTGCAGCGCATCGCGCAGATCGCCGTACTGACCGTTCTTGATCAGTTCCTGGACCTCGGGCAGCAGGAGTTCAGCGGTGGGGGTCACGCAGGATGATACCGCGAGCGGGCCGAATGGGGCTGGCGTCTTGATGAACTTCGGGTAGCATGCCCGCGTGCAGATCGTGGCCACATTCCGGAGCCCGGTGCTCGCCATGCGGGCCGCGCGCCGGTTGAGAGACGAGGGGATCGCCGCAGGGATCTCGCAGGCGGATGCGTTCGGGCCGTCCGTGACACATGTATTCGTCGCGCATGACGCGGACCGCGAGCGGGCGGGGGCCGTGCTGAAGAATTCCGACGAGGAGGCCGTTCCCGGCGAAGAGTTGGAAGAACAGTCGCTCCCGGATCTCCGCATGCTCGCGCCGCGGTTCGCACCTCGCTGCCCGTCATGCCGCGCGACGCTACCTCTGAACGAATTGCTGGAGAATTGCCCGTCATGCCGGGTTGGTGTGGATGTGCCCGGGCTCGTCGCTCAGCAATTCGGGCCAGAGGTGCTCCTGGGGTGCTACCCCGACGCGCCGGGCATCGAGTCGGTGCACCCGGACCTTGTTGCATCTATTACGTGCGTCTGCGGCTACAGCCTGGAAGGCCACGCGCCGGTGGGTGTGTGCCCCGAGTGCGGAGCCGAGTACGACAAGCTGATCATGCTCAGGCAGCGCGGATTGGCATGATCGCGCCTGGAGGATTGGAACAATGGTGAGCCCCCGGAGACCCGCTTGAGCTGCCTCGTCGCAACATATCCAAGCCGCCTAGACGCCGATCAGGCGGTGACGGCGCTGAAAGACGCCGGCGTCAACGCTCACTGCGCGACGGGCAATGCCGGTCATGACGTCTACGTTCATGAACCTCACAGTGTCCCAATGGCACGCCACATTCTGGAGAACGCGGCCGACGATGTGCAAGCGGGCGTTCTTCCAGCGGAAGGGCCCGACCTCAAACGGCTGAAACTCTCCTGCGCGCCGGATTGCCCCGCGTGCGGCGAGCGCCTGCCGCTCGAAAGAGATATTCGTCGGTGCCCGCACTGCGGCGGACCCGTGGACGTTGTCGAGATGCTGAAGGCCAGGTACGGGCCTGACTTCATGCAGGTCTGCGACGCATTCCAGCTTGGGCCTCCCCTTGGCCCGGAACGGGTGTACCAAGTCTGCACGTGCGGCTACACGCTGATCGGGCTCGGCTGGTCGGGCAACTGCCCGGAATGCGGCCGCGCGTTCCAGAAGTAGCACCACGCCTAACCCCCCCGCAGGTCGTCCAGCGGAAAGGCCGGACGCTGATCGGACATGGTGCATGGACTCCAGGGCATGGATCATCTCCATGGTGATCGTGACGACCTGTGTTACCCATGTCCCTTCGACGCGCGCCATCCATGTCCCTTCATTGAACAGCAGAGCCGGATAGTCGTGGCACCTGGCACGACTTCATGTTACCTCCGTCTCCGACGAAGCCCGATCACAGCGCATGCCAACAGCGGCACAGCGCTGGAAGGTGCCGGAATTGTCGATGCAATACGTAGGCCACCGTACAGCCACGTATCAGGTTCAAGAACCCCAAACCCGCCGACGGCGTCCGATTCATAGGAACCGCCAGCGGCGCGTCGTGAGCCCTTCTGACAACGTCGCTGGACGAGCGCGTACGGATCGACTTCCTCCGTCCACTCACTCTCCCCCCCGGCCGCATCAAGCAAACCCCACGGCGAGACCACGTTCGGGTACGCGCCCAGCGGGATGCTGTGCCACGGTTCCTCGAACCAAAGCCCCACGCTGCCGTTCGCTTGACTGAGCGAGTTGCCGCCCAAGTACCCCGGGGGCGCGCCATAAATGAGCGGCGTATCGGTGCCGTTGGGCTGGTGCCACCACCCGCCGACCGTATTGTCCGGGTTGACCTTGTTGGGGTCGTAGTACACGGCCTTCATCCACTCGTCGATGGACGGGATGAAGTAGCGGGCGCCCGGCGAACGCGTGAGTTGGTCCTGGTAATCGCCATTCTGGAACACGAACGTGCTCGTGTCGTACGCGCCGGAGATAAAGGCTTCGCGGCTGCTCGACTTGCCGTTTTCGAGCCAGTTGCAGAAGACCGCGGCGGTGCGCCATGAGATATTGCTCGCTGGGAGCATCGCGGCGTTGGGTACCTCCCGCAGGCGGAAGCGTTGCCCCGGCCCGGCGTAGGTCGGATCGGTTTCGCCGCCCCAGTAGAGCGGGCGTCGGAACCAGAGTTGGTCGAACGGCAGCGGGTCGGGGCGCGCGAACGCGGCGTTGAAGAATTCCAGCCACTGCGCACTGGTGACCTCGTACTTGCCGATGGAAAACTCGTAGTCCACCCGCCCCCGCCCGGAGGGAAACCACGGCTGACCGTCCCCGTCCCACGGCGCATTTCCTGGGTGGGTAATTGTTGCGAAGTCGATGCCGGAGGCCGGGTCGATATCCGCAGACGCCGACATCGCGACCGTCGACGCGGCGAGGGTGGAAAAGATGTATAGGATCGCCCGCATGACAGGTCCCTGAACCGAGAACATACCACACGGCTGTGGGGACACCAGAAATGCCGCAACAAAATCTGTCGCACCAACCAGTTCTAAACGGTGTCAGGCAAACAGACCAATAACCAGACGTCAGTTCCCTCACTGGTCCCCGCCTTGGCGGAGGTTGTTCGGTCACACCGCGCGTTCCAGAAGTAGCACCACGCCTAGCCCCCCCGCAGGTCGTCCAGCGGAAATGCCGGACGCGCGATCGGACGCAGGGCCAACGCCAGCAGCGCACGTTCCTGATCGTCGCCCGCGATGCGGTTGGTCCGCAGCACGCCGCACTGGGCGCAGCGGTGCACGATCGCCCACTCGCCGTCCTGACGCACCTCGATGGCGATGGGCTCCATGAGGCCACGGCATGCACACCGCCGGTCCCCCGGCTCTTCGTCCAGGTGGCGAGACCACAGGCACGCAGGGCAGTGGTTGCGGTGGCGCGAGCCCCAGGGCGGGCTGGTGGTGGAAAACTTGCAGCGGGAGCAGGAAAAGTCGCGGTCGGTGTGAGACTTGTGTGACATGAGGTGGTGAAAGGGAACGCGGGCGCAGCGATAGCGCCGCCCGCTGATGGGCGTTGATCAGGATCAGCAGCGCGGCGGCGTGCGGGCGCACGAAAAGCCGTGCCGACAATGTCGGTCAGGATGAAGTGTGGCTCAGGGTGGGGCGGCCCGCGGTGCGCTCAGCGCTGATCAGTCAAGCGACAGTTCAGCAGGCGAGGGCGGACATGCGGGCCAGACGGGCGGTTTCAGCGGTGTTCATAGTCAGACTCCCGTGAGGAATGCGCGGAGTATACAGGAAAAGCGCGGGCTGGCAAGTGGATTCTGCCGCGAAATCACCTCAGTCGCCCGCGCCCCTCACGGTCACGAGCCCGACAAACTCGGTCGCGGCGCCTGCAGGTGCGCTGCTGGATGGCGCTGTCGCTGGGCCGTCCGCCGCGGTCTCTATCTGCGTCAGCGCGACCATGTCGGGCCGCTCCGCCGAGAACAAACCGCCGGCCCGGAACCGCTCCTGGTGCTCGTTGCGGAACTGGCTGAGGTCCAGCGTCAGCGTCTGCCCGGGCTTGAAGCCGTCAATCGGCAGCGACCACTGCATGTTGATCCACACCGTGGAAGGACCAAACTCACGCGCGGTCGTGTTGGTCATCGAGACCTGCGTGCCGTCGCGCACCACCTGGATGTCCGCCGTGCCGCTGAGCGTGGGGTTCTCCGGATACGGCCTCGCCCACGGCGCGTTCGTGCGGGGAGAGGAGCACGCCGTCAAGGAAACAATGGCGGCGAGCACGAAAGTGCGAATCACGTGGAGGTGCGGCATCATTCGTACCATTGTTGCATGTCCGTGGACGCAGGCCCATCCAGCCAGAACGCCACCGCTCCCACGCCCGCCATCGCGCCGGGCGCGAAAGCTATCGACGCGCGCCGCGTCGCGGAGCAGGTAGGCGCGGGCACATGGCAGTGGGCGGGCGCCGGCGCCACCGGTGGCCTGCAGATCGACCCCCGCATCCCCACCCTCGTCCCGGGCTTCGACGCCCCCTTCTTCCAGGCGGGCCTCGCCGGATACTCCGACGCCGCGATGCGGGTGATCGCCCGCCGCCACGGCTGCCCCTTCTGCGTGACCGAGGCGCTCCTCGACCGCACGCTCCTCGCGGGCGGCCGCGGGTTCGACAAGGCCGACCTGGGCGAACTGCACGACAACGTCCCCGGCGGCGCCGCCGACCACCCCCTCGCCGGCCAGATCATGGGCAGCGACCCGCGCGAGATGGCCGCGGGTGCGCTCAAGATGGTCGAGCAGAAGGCGCGGAGCGACAAGGAATACCGCAAACTCGCGTACACGGGCACCGAAGCACCCGCCAAGCAAATCCTCCGCCTCCCAGGCGGCGAAGTAGTGGGGGAGTTTGACCCCACCGAAGGGATGGGAGACGGCTGCGCCGAAGAGTCCTGCGACCCCCTGGACTACATCGAACCAGAGGACGTTGGCGAACCCGTGACCGCTTCAGCGGCCTCCACTCCTTCTCTTCGTCCTTCCGCCTCTGCGTCTCTCGCGTTCGAGGTCATCGACGTCAACCTCGCCTGCCCCGTCAAGAAGATCGAGAAGAAGAGCCGCGGCGGCCACTGGCTGACCGACCCCGCCGGCGCGATCGAGATCCTGGAAGCCGTGCGCGACGCCCTGCCCGCGTCCGTCGTCTGCACCGTCAAGATGCGCCGCTCCTTCGACGACACGCCGGAAATGGTCGAGAACTTCCACACCATCTTTAACGCCGCGTACCGCATGGGCTACGCCTGGGCCACCGTGCACGCCCGCACCGTCGAGCAGAAGTACGTGGGCCCCAGCCGCTGGACGTTTTTGAAGGACCTGCGCGAGCGCCATCCTGACAAGGTCTTCTTCGGCTCGGGCGATGTCTGGAACGCGGAGGACATCTTCCGCATGATCGCCTACGCGGGCGTTTCCGGCGTCAGCGTGGCCCGCGGCTGCATCGGCAATCCCTGGCTCTTCCGCCAGGCCAGGGAGATGATGGCCGGCCGCGCCCCCACACGCCCAACCATCGCCGAGCAGCGCGAGGTCCTCAAGGACCACTTTGCCCTCTCCCTCGCCGTCACCCGCCGCTTCCGCCACGGCGAGGACGCCACCAGCCGCAACATGCGCAAGTTCGCCATCCGCTTTGCCCAGCACCACCCCAGGTGTGAGGACGTGCGGAAACGGTTCATCGCGGTGAGCAGCACGGCGGAGTGGATGCGGGTGCTGGAGGAGTGGTACTGAGGGGAAGTGCCGGAGTGCCGAGGATCCCAGACGCCGGGGGGAAACCTAGAACGGTTTCCCCCCGGCACCCCCCTTCCCTTTCGGGGCAGGCTCGTCAGCACCCGCGTCTGTCTTGAACGTCGCACGGGCTTCGCCGACGGCGAGCGCGACGTCCATCATGGCGGCGCGGCCCGTGTAAGCGAAGTAGAGGACAGCAAACAGAATCATCAGCAGGGGAGCGCAAACAATGAGCACAAGCGGGTCAAGGCGTAGGACACAGGTCGCTGCGATGACGACGGCGATGAGCCCGATGAGAATGAACGCGATCAGCGTGCAGGAGCACATCCGCGCGATGCAGACGATGACCTTCAGGTCTTTTTCGGAGGGCATGTCACTTGCCCCCCTTCAGCTTATTGAGCGCTGCTTCGGTTGACGCGAGGGCTTGATGAATTGCCTTAGTCTGCTCCTGGTGCCTGCTGATCATCTTGTCAACTAGCGCGTCAAGTACCTGGGCAGCCCCAATGCGAATGTCGAGCGGGGCCTCGTCTGCTAGCCGCCTTGCTTCAAAGCTTTCTTCGTACTGGGCGCTCGGCAGCCACGCGACGAGTCTCCAGACCTTGCCAATCCGCGTGAACTCGACGAGTGTGCTTTTTTCGTCGGCAAGGCAAATCCCAGTTTCGATCCGGAAAGGCGAAGACGCCAGTGCGGATTCCACCGCACGGATCCGCTCTGTGACTTGATCAGCGAGCGCATCAAAGTTGATTGGTTCGGGAGCCGCGTACTGGTCCGACAGCAGCCTAGCACGAGGCAGCGGCGGTTGATCGACCGTGGGCGGGGTCTGAAATGCCGCGGATAGAACGCTTGGGCGCGCTTGCTTGGTCATGGATTCCTCCGGCCGTCAGGCCATAGGTGACTTTGCGAGCGACCGTCAGGCCACTGGCAACGCCACTATTCGAGTATAGGCTGGTGGCCCGACCCCGTGCCCCTTCTATGAAGACCTGCCCGGCTCAGCGAACAGGTTTGAGTTCCGCGCGATCTCGTTGCAACTCTCCGAACTTGCGTCAGAGCCCGCGAGTTCAGGAGCACGGTCTCACGCCGGATGGGGGTGCCGGGGGAAGGGCGGCGAGCCCTTCCCCGGCGTCTGGGGCATGAGGGTGCAGCACCCGAGATACCCGCTTGAGTCTGCGCGCCCTGTGACGCCTCCGCGCACACGCATACAAGCCGCATCCACGCGGCCTGCCACAAACCATGCAGAAAAGAGAAGTTGGGGTACTAGGATTTGAACCTAGACTAAGTGAGTCAGAGTCACTCGTGCTACCGTTACACCATACCCCAAACGGTGGGCCACATGGGCACGCCCTGCGGCGTCGGGCATAATAGGACGGGCAGTGGGGGTTGTCACAGGCACACAGGCAGGGCGAACCACTCCCGGGACAGGCACGGGATGGTCGATATGGTTGCGCCGCGCTGCGGCGTTCTCGCCAGAACCCCGTCCACGCCATGCCCGTACACACTGGAACCACCATGAGCAACGCCCCGTTCCCGTCCCTCCGCCTGTCTCTGCTGGTCCTGCTCTGTGGCGCCCCACACGCCCTGGCCCAGGCCCCCATGTCCGGGCTCAAACCCGCCCAGGGCGTGGCCGTCGATGGCAAGGACGTGTCGGGCGACACCCACGCCCGCATCATCGCCGCACGCGACAAGGTCTTCCCCGCCCTCGTCAACATCAGCGTCATCAGCGTGTCGTACTGGGGCGGCAGTGAGACCAAGGGCGGCTCCACCGGCAGCGGCACGATCATCAGCCAGGACGGCCTCATTGTCACCAACCACCACGTCATCGACGACGGCACATCCTTCAAGGTCACGCTCGCCGACAAGCGGGAGGTGTCCGCCACCCTCGTCGGCGACGACCCCATGACCGACCTTGCCCTCCTCCGCATCAACATGAAGGAGTTGGGTGACGGCGCAGCGCTCCCCGTCGCAACCTTCGGCGACTCCGCCACGCTCGCCGTCGGTGACTACGTCATGGCCATGGGCGCGCCCTACGGGCTGGCGCGTTCCTTCACACTGGGCGTGGTCAGTAACACCGAGCGCGTCTTCACCAGCTTTTCCGGCGACGACATTCAGGACCAGGAGTTCGACTTCGACGTCTCCAGCGACATCTTCACCCGCTGGGTCCAGCACGACGCCCTCATCCTGCCCGGCAACTCCGGCGGCCCTTTGGTCAACCTCGACGGCCAGATCATCGGCGTCAACACCCGCGGCGGCTCGGGCATGGGCTTCGCCAACCCCTCAAGCCTCGTGAAGCGCGTGGTGGATGAACTCTCCCGCACCGGGGAAGTCACACGCTCCACCATCGGCGCCAACTTCAAGAGCGTCAAGCGCACCGGCTACAAGGAGGGCGTGCTCGTCAACTCCGTCATCGACGGCAGCGCCGCCGACAAAGCCGGGCTCAAGGCCGGCGACGTCGTCGTCGCCATGAACGGCCAGGCCATCTCCGCCAAGTTCCCCGAGGAAATCCCCCTCGTCCTCCGCAAAATCGCGGATATGCCCGTCGGCACCAGCGTCGAACTCGCCTATATGCGTGACGGCCAGTCGGGGTCCGCCACTGTCGTCACCGAGAAACTCCTCAAGGAGCGCGGCAAAGAGACCGCCCTCCGCATGTTCGGCATGTCGATCAGCGAAATCACGCCCAAGATGGCCCGCAACCGCAACCTCTCCAGCACCGAGGGCGTGCTGTGCATCGGCGCCCGCAGCGGCGGCCCCAGCGAGATCGCGGAGCCCGCCATCAAGTTCGGCGACATCATCAAGTCCATCGACGGCACACCCATCAAGACCGTGAAGGACGCCATCGACACCTACAAGGCGACCGTCACCAAAGACCCCATCCCCGAGTACGTCACCATCGAGTTTGACCGAAGCGGCAAGAACCATCTCACGCTCATCAAGCCCCGTCCCGACAAGCCCGACGACCCGCCCCGCGAACTGCCCAAGGCCTGGATCGGCGTCGCGACCCAGCCCGTCCTCAAGCAGCTCTCCAAGCAGCTCAGCCTGCCCGACGAGGCGACCGGGTTCCGCATCACCCGCGTCTACCCGCGCACGGTCGCGGCGGACTCGGGGCTCCGCCAGGGCGACATCATCATCGCGCTCAACGACAAGCCGCTCACGCCCCGCGGCATGCAGGACGCGGGCATGTTCAGCCGCCAGGTCCGCCAGCTGGCCATCAACGGCACCGCGAAGCTGAAGGTCCTGCGCGACAAGCAGCCCACCGATGTCGATGTCTCGCTCGAACGCACCCGCCTCACGCAGGAGGAAGCGCTCCGCGACACCAACCGAGACTTTGAGCTCACCGTGCGCGAACTCACGTTCTTCGACCTGGACGACAACCGTTGGAGCGAAGACACCCAGGGCGTCATGGTGGTGAACACCGAACGCGCGGGCTGGGCGGGCCTCGCGGGCATCGCCGAGGGTGACCTCATCCAGAAGATCAACAACACCCCTATCACCGACCTTGCCTCCTACCGCAAGGCCATGGACGACATCGCCAAGCAGCAGCCCGAACGCGTCGCCTTCTTCATCCTCCGAGGCACGCGCACCCAGTTCAAGTTCGCCGAGCCGCAGTGGAAGCCAATCACCGCCGCAACCCCCGAGGCCGACAAGAACGCCGGCAAGTAAACGGGCCCTGGCAGGCATGCGAAACCCGCAGTTTCCGCGCTTCCCCGCGTTCAGTGGCTGTTCCGTGTTCGCCCACCCCCTCCGGCGGACTCACCTACGCTCTCGCCCCGGCCCGGATGCTCCGGGCCTTTTCTTTCTTTCTGGAGTTCCTGATGACCCGCCTCGCCCGTCCAACCTGCGCCGCCGTTCTCGCCGCCTGCGCCGGCATCGCACTCGCCTGCCTCGCCGCAGCCCCGGACGCAGCGCCCGCCCCGCAGCAGTCGTCGCTCAAGCAGTTCGCCGACCAGCGGGTCAACACCCTCGTGACCATCAAGTTCATCCTCAAGAGCCCCGAGGGCGAGCAGGAAGAGGAAGCGCCCGGCGTGCTCATCTCCGGCGAAGGGCTGGTCCTCACCTCCAACTTCCTCCTGGGCGGCGGCCCCTTCGGCGGCGATGCAACCCCCACGGATATCAAGGTGCTCGTTGGTGAAGATACCCAGGGCGTCGACGCGACCTTCATCGCCCGCGACACCGAGCTGGGCCTCGCGTGGGTCAAGATCGACAAGGCCCCGCCCACCCCCTACGCCTTCATCAACTTCGGCGACAACGCCCAGGTCAATGTCGGCGACAAGCTCCTCTCGGTCCAGAAGCTGGGCAAGTTCTTCGGCCTTGCTTCCTGGGTCGCGGAGACCACGGTCGGTGCCATGCCCACCAAGCCCCGCAGCCTCATCATCCCCGCCTCCACATCCCTCGCCGGTGAAATGGCGATGCCGGTGTTCAGCGAAGGTGGCAAGGTTGTCGGCGTGACCACCTTCGTCCTCCCCGAACAGGAAGAAATGAAGGACGCAAGCCAGAGCCTGCGCCGCGTCGCGGGGCTCGGCATGATCCTCCCCGCGTCCGACGTGGTGACCGCCACGACCAACGCGATGGAGCAGGCCAAGAACGCGCCCAAGGCTGAAGACAAGCCCGCCGACAAACCCGCGGACAAGCCCACGGAAGGCGCGCCCGCGCCCACGTCCACGCCCGCCGAAAAGCCGCACTAAGCGGCCCCAGCTCAATGAAAGAAACAAGCACCCTCGGCCCGCGCCGAGGGTGCATTCTTTGGTACCCACGCTCAGAAACTCACCCGCACGCCGACCCCGACCGAAAAGTCCAGCTCCGGGCGTTCCTGCAGATCGTGATAGAGCGGGAACTGGGCCATCAGCTCGAACGAGACTTTCCGCCCCTCGTACATGAGCCCGGGCGCCCACCGCGACTCGAAGTCGCCGTTGGTCTCGTAGAGGTTGTTCACCTCCGCCGTGACGTACCACGCGCCGATGGAGTCGCTCGTGAACTGCTCGGGCCAGACGCGGAAGACGTACGCGGAGTCAATTGCGAGCGCATCATCGGGACCATCCCCCCCGAGGTTGGAGAGCGCCATGCCGCCCGTATTCCATGTGTAGATAAGGTCCTGGTTGAACCCGTGCCGCCCCTTCACGATGGTGAGCACCGCCCCGATATGCGGGTTGACAGACTGGCTGGAGAAGTCACTGTCGTCGCCACTCGCAATCTTGGCGCCGCCCAGGAGCGCCGCACGCACGGTGTCAATGCCACCGCTGTCGTGCTTGTAGAAACGCCACTTGAGCATGGCGTCGATGTCCTCCACGCCCTTGTCCCAGCGGTCGTCACCGGGCGTGCTCTCTCGCTCGAACGCGACCGGCACATCGACGAAGAGCGCGAGACCACGGTCCAGCCCCCACGCAACGGTGGTCATGGCCTCGACCACGTCCGTGTGCTCCTCGCTGGGGTCCAGCGGGTTGGTGCCGTAACGGAAGTAACTGAGCTGCGGACGGACCACCCCCGTGCCGGGGCTGGGCATGGTGGCGGCGGCGGTGTACATGGCCTCCTGGGCAATGGCGGCGGAGGGAAAGACAACAACCGCGCCGGCGGCCAGGCGATGAAGCAGTGTGCGCATGGTTGGCCTCAGGGTTGTTCGACCTTCACGAGCGTGAAGCCCGCGTCGAGGGTGCGTTCGGAAAGGGTGAAGGGGGAGGGGTTGGACGTGCCGTTCAGCGTGAGGTACACCTTGCCGGTACCCAGGTCGGTCCGGATGCCGGTGACACCCCTCGTCCTCTTGAGCTGCTGATCGATGTTCGATGCGCACTGCGGGCATCCCAGCCCGTTGACCCACAGCGTCGCACTGGTGCCCTCCAGCGCCTGCTTGCTGTGGGTGAACTCAAGGTCAGACTCGGACACGTGATGAACGACGGCGTTCTCTTCCATGGCCTTGGACTTGGCCGCCTGCCCCGCGGAGCACGCGACAAGGCCGGCGGACGTGAAAACGAACGCGACAAGAACGAGCGAACGCGAGATGGTGCGCATGGTGGAACTCCAGTAAGGCCCGCACCCAGCGGGCAAAAGTGGCAGAAAGGAGGACGAGACGAGCGCCCGGCAAAAAAACGCGGGGCAGCACACGGGTTTGAACAGAATGCAAAATCCTGCGCGCATTCAGAACGCGCGCAATGCCCGCGCGGTCATGTCACCCACACGCACACAACCGATCGAGGAAGGACGCCGGAAAGCCCTGAAGGGCATGGCGGCAGCGCCCACCCACACCCCCGCGCCGGCACGGACGCTGCAATGTGCGGTGGCTGAGGCCGGACGACCGCCAGCCGGGCCCGGCGCAGGGCCACCCGCGCGACGCGGATGGTTACCGTCGCAACCGGGCTTTGTGCGCAGCGGCAGGGTGACTGCTCGCCCGGCAAAGGAAGGCATGAGTTATCCGGGCGAGTGTCGTTGGACTGGTCATCGTCCTCGGGCTGGTCTTCGTCCCCGCAGCAGCAACCCCCATCCTCGCCGCAGCAGCACGCGGTGCGCGTCGGCACCAAAGACCCCGGGGATGCGCACCCGTTCGCAAACGCCCATGCCACCGGCGTTGCCAGCAGCGCGACGAGCGTCAGAATCATGGCCGCCCAATACCGCATCGTGGAATCCTAAGGCCTGGAAGGGCGATACGCCCCACGCCACTTATCGCTCGATCAGCACCCGCCGGAGCCACACCCTGTCCTGCACCGGGCCGTTCTCCCCTTCACCCACGCGCACCCTCAGCAGGCGCACGCCCCCGGAGGCACCCTTTCCCGTGAGGTCGATCGAGAACGTCGCGGTGGGGGTGTCCCCACTGATGCGGGCGGTCCAGAGTTCGTGCCCCGCCGCGGTGAGAGCGCCGGCACTCTCGCCCGGCACCTCTTCAAGCGTCACAGTGCAGTCGCCCCACACGCGGTCGCTGGGCGCCATTTCCACCGTCCCTGCCAGCCGAACAGCGGCCGGGCCCAGGTCCCACACCGCCGTCACAGGCCCGATGACCTCAAGGTCGTGGGCTCCAAGCGGTGAAGGGCCCGTGTCCGCGCCCCGCGGCGCCGCCGCGAACCGGCGCTGATCCCCCGGCGTCACACCCACAAGAGGGCGTGCCGCGAGCGCATCGATGTGCTCCCGAGAAGGTGCGAACGCCCACAGGCTCGCCGCCGGGATCGCCTCGCTCACCGTCCCCCGATCCCACGAAAGCGTCAGATCCCCTCTGGGGCTGATCGACACCGCGGTCGTGCGCACGGATGTCGCGTCGCTCAGCCACGCCCATGCGCCACGGGGCGGCGCAGGTGTCGCGGCAAACTCCACACTTTCCACGCTGGACCAATCGACGCGAGCGGTGCGCCCGTTCCCCGTGTCCACGCTCAGCGTGATCGAGGAGCCCGCTTCCTGTGGCATCAACTCCACGAACCCCTCCAGGATGTCGGCGTTGCGCAGGTAGACCCGGTCCGTGGTGCCGACCGCGCGCTCAGGCGTGTACGCGTGCCGCAGCAGCCGCTGCACGTTGTCCAGCGGCATCACAAAGCCGCCCAGAACGTCCGACTGCCACGGAAGCTGATCCGACGCGGTGACCTGCAGGCCCGCGCCGGGCCTGCCCGGCAGCGACTGCGTGTCCGTCGTCACGAGGACAGAAGGTTCCTCGTCCGAGGAACGCCGGAGCGAAGCAAAGTCCCCCCGCCGCGACCCCGAGGTGCTCACGCCCCCCAGGGGCATCATCACGGGCAGCAGCGCCCGCACGTTGCTCAACGGCACGCGCACCGAAGCCCCGCTGGAAGCGTCCCGCGCTACCAGCTCCTGCTCCGAGAGCGACACGACGTTCACCAGGCGCTGCTGCAGCCCCGCCATGACCAGAACCCGACGCAGGATCGGCGCTTCTTCCGTCTGCACCGCACCGCCCGCGTTCCACGCCAGGCAAAGGGCCAGCGCAGCGCACGCTCCATGCGGGGCAGACCGGGATGAACACACGCGGGTCATGAGGCTCCACAAAGAATCGGTTACTTCTGGAAGATTGGCAAGTACCTCTTGGGCACTTGCAGCACAATCAGCGCCATCGCCGTCCCATATTCCCGTCCGACCGAGGGGTCCTGCCACTCCCCACTCGCCTCCTGCTTGTTCAGGAGCTCCCGCCGCACCTGCGGCCACCACGACGCCCACGACTTCCCGCCCGCCAAAAAACACGCCTGCACCGTGTAATAGTGCCCATAAAAGTAGTGGATCTGCTGTGAATCCATCATGCCCGGGTTGGTCACGCTGGAGACATACCGCAGCCCGTCCTTGATCGCGCGGTCGTCGTAGATGCCCGCGTACTGAAGGCTCGCGACGCTCGCGGCCGACCGCGGCCACGCGCTCGGCCCCGCCTGGCCCTGGTAGCGGAACCCCCCATCCGGGTTCTGGCACGAGCGGACGTACTCCACCGCACGGTCAATCGTGTCCTTGCTCACCTCAAGCCCTGCGTTCCGTGCGCTCCGCAGCCCCATGATCTGGCAGATCGTGACCGAGGTATCCGCGTCGAACGGCACGGGGTTGTACCGCCAGCCGCCCTCCTTGTTCTGTGTGCTCTCGATGAGCCGCACGCTGCGGACCAGCGCCCGGTGCACGCGGTCGGAAAGATCGGTGTCCCCACCCCCCTGCGTCATGCCGTACACCTCGCCGAGGAACAGCGTCGCGAAACCGTGGCCGTACATCGGGCTGTTGGCGGTATCGCTCGCGAGCAGGCCGCTCTCCCCGGCCGTGGTCAGCACGTACTCCAAACCCTTGTTGACGTTCTCGCCATACACCCCGCGCCCCGGCAGGTTCCCGTCCTCCATGAACGCAAGGCACGCCAGACTCGTGACAGCGACCGACCGCCCGAAGTTCGGCTCCCCCCACGAGCCGTCCGCGTTCTGCATCTGGGCCAACCGCGCCAGCCCGCGCGCGACCGCCCGGTCCAGCTCGGGGGTCATCTCCCGTGCGAGCGGGTTGTTCGCCGCCGAGTTCTCGTTCGCCACGGGCTCGTCCGCCACTTCGCGCGGCTGTCCGCCGCCGGCCTGCCCCGGCTGCCCGCCCTCCTGCCGGATGGCGTCCCAGTCGATCGCCGGCAGCGGCGCGGGCCAGGCGCCAATCACCGGTTCTGCCCCCGTCGGCGAGGGGAGTGGGCCGGCGATCGGCACGCCGCCGCGCAGCATCAATGCGAGCCCCAGCGCGATCCCAGCGCCCGTCATCAATGCCCACCCCCCGGCGGTGTAGGTGTGGGTGAGGGAGTGCTGCCAGCCGCCGCGGGCTTCTGCTCGGCGAGGCGCTTGTAGTACTCCTGTGTCAGCTGCTCATACGTCGCGCTGAACTTGTCCGAGAAGCCCTGCAGCAGCGCCTCCCGCACGTGCGGGGGCAGGTCGCCCCACGACGCGGACGCGCCCGCGGGCGGCGCCTTGAGCTGCGCGTTCTGCTTGGGCACGTTCCCGCCCTGGGCAGTCTGGGCACTCTGCTGCTGCTGTTGCTGCTGCTTCTGCTGGCTGGATTGCTGCTGTTCCTGGTTCTGCTGCTGGTCCTGGTCCTGCTGTTGCTGCTGCTTCTGTTTCTGCTTGGACTTCTGGTTCTTCTTCGCGTCCTCGATCATCTTGTCCAGCCTCTTGAGCACCTCCTGCTGCAGGCGCTGGGTCTCCAGCCCCGTGTCGTTCGCGCTGGTGAGCCGCTCGGAGGTCTCACGCATCATGCTCACCGCCTGCAGAAAGTCCTCCGACACATCCTGGCCCGCCAGGCGGCGGTCAAGGTCCGCCCGCGACGGGTCCGCCGGCTGTACCCCGTCCCGCTTCTCACCCTCGACCGGCTTCTCAGGCTGCTTTCCCGCTGCCTTGGGCTTTGTGATGCCCAGCAACTCATCCAGCGATGGCTGCGAGGCCGGCGGAGCACTCGGCTGCGCGGGTTTGGGTGGAGCGGTCGATGGCTGAACGGGACCAGGCGTGCCCTGCGCCAACGCCCATGGTGTCAGCAACGCAATGCCGCCGACAAGCACAAGTCCACGGGCCGATCTCGCAGCGTGTCTTTTCACTCCCCACCCCCATCCGGCGCGCCGGGCTTCTCTTCGCCCTCATCCGGCGGCAGCGCGGGCCTTGGCCCACCCTGCGGCTTCGACGTGCTCGGCTCGCCCGGCTTCGCGTCGGCTTTGTCCGCGGGCTTCATGTTGGGCATGGTCGGCGGCTGCACGCCGCCCGGGGCCTTCTGCATGCGGTCCAACAAGTCCTGCGCCTGCTTCGAAAGATCATCCTGCAGGCGGGTCACTTCCTGCATTTCCCCTGCGTCTGCTCCCTGGTCCGAAAGTGAACGCGTCCGCGCCGCGGCCTCCGCCTGCATGCCCCGCAGCAGCACAAGCTCGGTATAGGGCGGGAGCGCGGCCTTCTTGCCCCCGCCCCCGCCGCCACCACCGCCACCACCGCCGCCTTCTTCGTCCTCGAGGCTGTCGTCCTTCTTCTTGTCCTCCTTCAGGGCCTCCACCAGGCTCTGAAGGATCGCGACCGCCGCCGCCTGGTGACGCTGCACCCCGCGCGTCCCCTGCCCCGCGCCCAGGTCCTTGCCCGCTTCCAGCGTGGCGGCGTCGTACCGCGTGTGGGCGTAGTCAAACACCTTCGCCTCCGCCAGCGCGTCGGACTTGGTCCGCAACTCGCTCATGCGTGCCCGCAGCTCGTCCTGACGGCGTCCCAGCTCACGCAGCGCCTGCCGTGTCCTCCGGCCCGCCTCGGCGGAGATGAGCGGGTCGGTCTCGCCCTTGACCGCCACCTGCAGCTCCAGCATCTCGCGGTACGCCTTCCGCAGTTCCTTACGAGCCTGATCCTGCGCCTTGTCGTTCGCGCTCTCCGACTGCTTCTCCGCTTCCGCCAGCGCCTGCCGGAGGCGTGAAAGGCTCGAACGCTCCATTTCGTCCGCGTCCGCCAGGTCCGCCGCCCCCTGCCGCAGCACCGACACCGCCGAAGACTGCGACTGCTGGGCCCCGTCCAGCAGCGAGGGCAACGCCCCAGGGTCCTTCACCTCATCGCGCACCTTCTTCAGCACGCCCAGCGTGTTCTGGTGCACCAGCATCATGCCCTTGTCCAGGCCAGGCTGCGCGTCGCCCCCCTGCGCCTTGCCCAGCCGCGCCAGCTCCCGCTCCTGCTGCGAGATCAGCTGCTGGAGCGACTCCACGATGTCCGCCAGCACCCGCTGCAGCTTCTCGTCCTGCTGCTGCTGCGCCTGGTCCAGGTTCTCCAGCGCTTCCTCGATCGCCTCCTCCGCCTGCTTCTGCTGCTGCTGCGCCTGCCCGGTCTTGTTCTGACGCAGGTCCTGCCCCGCGTTGCTCTGCTTCTGCACCAACTGCTTCTGCCTCGCCCCCGACGCCGCCTGCTGCATCGCCCGCGCCTGCCCGCTGTCGGTCTCCTGCATCTGTTGGGCCCGCTGCTCCAGCGTGTCCAGCGCCTGCGCCGACTGCTGGGACAGTTCCTGCTGCTTGCGCGCCAGCCGCTCCAGGTCCTCCCGCTGCTCCCGCGTGAGCTCCTTCGCGTCCCTGCCCTGCGTCGATTCACCAGCCGCCGCCGTCTGCGCACGCAGCTGCTTCTGCTCCGTCAGCAGCTTCTCCAGGCTCCGCCGCACCGCCCACTGGTCCTCACCCTGGCTCAGCATCTGCGCGAGCCCGGAGAGTTCTTCCGCGGCCTTCGCCTGCTGCTCGCCGACCTCCTGGCTCAGCTGCTGCCTCCGCTCCGCGCGCTCGGTCTTCGCGTCCTCGCTCAGCGCCTGCGCCGCCTGAGATGCCGCCCCCTTCGCGGCCTCGGCAGACTCCTGCGCGTCCTGCAGCAGGCCCTTCAGCGACTCATCCGCGAGGTTGTTCCGCTGCGCCCGCCCCGCCAGCCGCTCCAGGCTCTTCTGCAGTGGCTGCAGCCGCTGCGAGATCGACTGCTGCTTCTGCGACTGCTGCGCCGCCTTCCCCGCCGCCGCTTCGCGCGACTGGGCCGCGTCCGCCACGCTCTCGGCACGCTGCTCGATCAGCCGCTGGCCGACATCAAGGCCGCGCTGCACGTGAACTTCCTGGGCACCTACATTTGCGCGCGCGCCGTGGCGCGCGGCATGTTGAAGCGCGGGTCGGGCGTCATCATCAACATGTCCTCCATCAATGCCACGCACCCGGCGCCAGGCGCCGGCATCTACCCGGCCAGCAAGGCGGCGGTGGTGTCGCTCACCCAGCACATGGCGCTGGAATGGGGGCCGGGCGGCGTGCGCGTCAATGCGGTGGCGCCGGGCTTCATCGACGCGGGCATGTCGGCGCCGATCTACGCCAATCCGCGCGTGCGTGAACTGCGTGGAGGCGCCGTGCCGCAGGGCCGGCTCGGCACCGCGCAGGACATCGCCAATGCGGTGCTGTTCCTGGCCTCCGAGCAGGGCGGCTACATCAACGGCCACGAGTTGATTGTCGATGGCGGCGTGATCAACAGCGTGCTGGCGCGCTTGCCGCGCGATTGACGGGTGGCGCCGCGCATGGACCATGTGCTGATCGCCGGCGGCATCTATCACGATTTCGAGGGCACCTCGGCGCTGCTGGCGCGCCGCTTCGCGCCGTTGGGATTGCGCACGCGCACCTTCCTCGACCCCGAGGAGGCGCTGCGCGAACTCGCCGCGGCACCGCAATGCCGGCTGCTCACCGTCAACGCGCTGCGCTTCTCC